>CAYRAE010000145.1:0-5423 GCA_964422175.1 uncultured Luteitalea sp.
GAAGGCAGCGCCGCCGCCCTGACCTTCGAGGACCCGTCGTTCGCTGACGACACGCTTGGCGCCCTGCGTGCCCGCGCGGACCTCCGGGTCGCCGCGCTGTACCGCCTCGACGGACGTCTCTTTGCGCAGGTGCCCGGTGCCGACATCGCTCCCGCTCGCGTGCCGCCCGTCGGGGCCGAGACCGTCGGCGACATGGTGCGCGTCGTGAGGCCCATCTGCCTGCCCGATGGCTGCGTCGGGTCGATCCTCGTCGAAACGGACCTGCGCCGCATCGCCGCCAGGAGCCGCGACACGCTGGCCATCTTCCTTGCCGTCTTCGTCGCCTCGCTCGGCTTCGCCTACGTCCTTGGCGCCACGCTGCAGCGGCCGATCGTGACGCCGCTCCGCCAGTTGTCGGTCGCGGCCGACGAGGTGATGCGGACCGAGCGCTTCGACGTCCGTCTCCCGGATCGCGTCACCGACGACGAGGTCGGCGTGCTGGTGCGCGCGTTCAACGGAATGCTGTCGCACCTTGCCGCGCGCGACGTCGAACTGCAGCGCCATCGCGACGAGCTCGAACAGAAGGTCGCACGCCGCACCGCCCAGCTGCGCGAAGCGAAGGAGCGCGCCGAGAGCGCCAACCGCTTCAAGAGCCAGTTCGTGGCCACGATGAGTCACGAGATCCGCACGCCGATGAACGGCGTGCTCGGCATGACCGAGCTTGCGCTCGACTCGAATCTCACGCCACAGCAGCGCGAGTACCTGGAGACCATCCGCCGCTCGTCGGAACACCTCATGACGGTGATCGACGACGTGATGGACCTCTCGACGATCGAAGCTGGCCGCATCGAGCTGCACGAGGGGCCGTTCGACCTTGCCGCGCAGGTCCACGACGCGCTGGGCGCGGTGGCCATCCGCGCGCACCAGAAGGATCTCGACGTGGTCTGGGCGCAGGAATCGCCGCTGCCGGCGAGTGTCACTGCGGATGCGGCGCGCTTCCGTCAGGTGCTCAACAACCTGCTCGGCAACGCCGTCAAGTTCACCAACGTGGGTTGGGTGCGCGTGACAGTCGACGTCGATCGTACGGACACGCCGGGGCGTGCCGTTCTTCGCGTGAGCGTGGCCGATACGGGCGTCGGCATCTCGCAGATGCAGCTCGACGCGATCCACCAGATGCTGCGCGAGGCGGCGACGGGCCAGCCTCAGCTCTTCGAGGGCAACGGTCTGGGCCTGCCGATCTGCGGGCGCCTCGTCCACCTGATGGGCGGGTCGCTCATCGTCGAGAGTCAGGAAGGTCGGGGCACGACCGTCACCTTCACGATGCCCGTTGAGTCGCCCGACGAGAACGCGCCCACCGAGACGCTGCCGCAGGCGCTTGCCGGCCGCGAGGTGCTGCTGGCCGATCGGCTGACGGCGTCGCGCGACGTGCTGGCGGCGTGGCTGGCGGGCTGGGGCGCGGAGGTCACGTGCGCATCCGACGATGCGGCCATCGGACCCCTGCTGCGCGAGCGGCGATGGGGGCTGGTGCTCATCGACCGCGAATCGCGCGAGAGTGCGGAGCAGGACGTGGCGCTGGCGGCCCGAGCGGGGATTCCCGTGGTCGAGCTCCTGCTCGCAACGGAGAGCTCCGGGTCGGGGGGCGCGTCGACGTATCCATCGCTGGCCCGTCCGCTGCGCCGTCATGCCGCGGGCGCGGTGCTCGCGGCAGCAGCCAGCCAGCCGCCCGCCGAGGCGGCGAGCGCTTCGCCCGGTGCGCTGGCGATCGTGCCTCGCTTCGTCCACGCGCCCCGCGTGCTGGCCGTCGACGACAACGAGCTGAACCTGCGCATCGTGCGTGAACTGCTGGAGGCGCGCGGCTGCGACGTGACGCTCGCGCGCAACGGCCGCGCGGCCGTCGACGCGTGGCACGCCGAGCGTTACGACCTGGTGCTGATGGACGTGCAGATGCCGGAGCTCGACGGCCTGCAGGCGTGCGAGGAGATCCGCAACGTGGAGACGCGGCGGCGCGTGCGCCGGCGGACGCCCATCGTGGCGCTCACGGCGCACGCCCTGGCCGGCGACCGCGAGCGGTGTCTCGCCGCGGGCATGGACGACTATCTGTCGAAGCCGTTGCGCCGATCGGCGCTCCACGATCTGATGGACCGCCTCGGCATCGCCGCGAGGGCGCTCGACAAGCCCGCGTGACCCGACCCGCGACCTTCAGTCGCGGCGCGGACGCTGGTTGGCGGCGAGGATCTTCTTGCGCAGGCGGATCGCCTTCGGCGTGATCTCGACGAGCTCATCGTCGTTGATGAACTCGATGGAGACTTCGAGACCGAGCTTGCGGGGCGGGATGATGCGGATGGCTTCGTCGGCCGTCGATGCCCGCATGTTGGTCTGCTTCTTCTCCTTGGTCACGTTGACGTCGAGATCGTTGTTGCGCGAGTTCTCGCCGATCAGCATGCCCTCGTAGACCTCGGCAGCGGGGTCGATGAAGATCTCGCCGCGGTCCTGGAGGTTGGAGATCGCGAACGCCGTGGCCACGCCCGTGCGATCGGCCACCAGGGCGCCTGTCGGGCGCGCCGGGATCGGGCCCGCCCACGGCTCCCAGCCCGCGAAGATGTGGTTCATGATCCCGGTGCCCTTCGTATCGGTGAGGAACTGGGAGCGCAACCCGATCAAGCCGCGTGCCGGAACGCGGAACTCCAGCCTTACGCGTCCGCTGCCGTTGTTCACCATCTTGGTCATCGTGCCCTTGCGCGTCCCGAGCGCGGCGATGACCACACCCTGGAACTCCTCGGGGACGTCGATGACCACGTCCTCGACGGGCTCGAGCCGGCCCTCGGCCGTCTCCCTGGTGACGATCTCCGGGCGCGAGACCTGCAGCTCGTACCCTTCGCGCCGCATCATCTCGATCAGGATCGAGAGCTGGAGCTCGCCGCGTCCGATGACGCGCATCTGTTCGGGCGTCTCGGTCGGCTCCACGCGCAGCGACACGTTGCCGAGCAGCTCCTTCTCGAGGCGTTCCTTGATCTGGCGCGACGTGACGAACGTCCCGTCGCGTCCCGCCATCGGCGACGTGTTCACGCCGAAAATCATCGACACGGTCGGCTCGTCCACCGCGATGGGCGGGATCGGCTTCGGGTGCTCGGCGCTGGTCACCGTCTCGCCGATCGTGATGTTCTCGATGCCGGCGATGCAGACGATGTCGCCGGCGGCGGCCTCCTCCACGTCGACGCGCTTGAGGCCGTCGAACGCGAACAGCTTGGTGATGCGTGTCTGCTGGAGCGAGCCATCGAGCTTGGCCACGCCCACGAAGTCGCCGACCTTCACGCGGCCGTTGAAGATGCGGCCGATCGCGATGCGCCCGAGGTACTCGGAGGCGTCGAGGTTCGCGATCAGGATCTGCAGGATGCCGTCGGCGGAACCCTTCGGCGGCGGGATGTGTTCGATGATCGCGTCGAAGAGCGGCCGCAGGTCCTCGCCGCGCACGTTGACGTCGGTGCTGGCCTGCCCGTCGCGCGCGACGGCATAGATGATCGGGAACTCCAGTTGTTCCTCGTCGGCGTCGAGGTCGATGAACAGGTCGTACACCTCGTTCAGCACCTCCTGCACGCGCGCGTCGGGCCTGTCGATCTTGTTGATGACGACAATGGGCGAGAGGCGACGCTCGAGCGCCTTACGGAGCACGAACCGCGTCTGCGGCAGCGGGCCTTCCGACGCATCGACCAGCAGCACCACGCCGTCGACCATCGACAGCGTGCGCTCCACTTCGCCACCGAAGTCCGCGTGGCCGGGCGTGTCGCAGATGTTGATCACGTGGTCCAGGTACCGGACCGCGGTGTTCTTGGCGAGGATCGTGATGCCGCGCTCGCGCTCCAGGTCCATCGAGTCCATGGCGCGTTCCGCCACGCGCTCGTTGGACCGGAAGGTGCCGGCCTGCCCGAACATCGCGTCGACCAGCGTGGTCTTGCCATGGTCCACGTGGGCGATGATGGCGACGTTGCGCCGGTGAGGATTGGCAACCTGTCGGGCATGTTCGGCAGCAGACATCCCTTCAGTATAGCGGGCACCGGCAACCGGGCACCGGGCACCGGGGCCAGAAAGCCGGCAACGGGCAACCGGCAAACCGGCAACCGGCGCGGCAAGTCCTGAAGGGTGTATCCGGCGGACCTGCCGTAAGATCACCCCTCCGACGATGACAGTTTCCCGGCAGACCAGAGGTCCATGTCCGTGCTGAAGTGGGTCGACCACGTCCTTGGCGCCACGCTTCGCTTCGCCATCAACCTCGTGGTGGTCACGGGGCTGTACCTGCTGTCTGCGCACCTGATTGCCCTCGGAGACCCCGACGCGCTCAACGCCGGCTACGCCATCCGTGTCATCGCGTCGTTCTGGCTGTACATCGCCGGCTGGTCCTGGTTCGTGCGCGGGCTGCTGCGCGTCGCCCCGCGCCAGCCGACGCCCAACAGGAAGCTGACAGCCACCGACGTGGCCAAAGGCATCGGCGGTTGTCTGCTGATTCTCCTGCTCATCCCGTTTCTCGTCGCTGTCGCCGGCGGGGCCGCCGACTGGGCGTGGGAGGGGATCGCGTCGGGGAATCCGGCGCATCCGGCACGCCAGTGGGCGGACCGTGCGATCGAGCTGGGGACGGCTGCCCTCGACCGACCGGGTGACTGGCTCCCATACGCGATCGGTCTGTCTGTCGCCTACAGAATCCTCCGCAACATCCTCAGGAACGTCGGCTCGCAGCAGCAGACACCGGCAGACAGTGGCGCGCGCGAGCAGGCCGCCGCGTCGGCCAACGCCGAGACGCTCGCCCGTCTGCGCAAGCGGTCGGGGAAGTCGAAGGGGTCGCGCACGTCGCCTGGTCTGGACGCCCTCGCCGCCGCCACGAGGCCGCGGACGGAGGCGGCGTCACAGGTCGAGCGCGCGCACGCGGGAGCGCACGGCACCGCTCCGCGCCAGTCCTCGGGGCGCGACAGACACGAAGATCGCGTGCTCGGGCGGCTCACGTTCAACCAGGCAGACAACGCCTGGTGGACACACGGGGCCGATCGCGAGTTCTCCGTCAGGATCGAGGGTGATGCCACGGCGCCGGACCCGCGTGCGCTCGATGCCGCCCGCGGCGTCGTCCAGCGCAGCTTCGAGGCCACGCTGCGCGCGTCGGATGCCGTGCGTCCCGTGGCGCAGTCGCGTGGCGTCGGGTTGCCCCGCTTCAGGATTGCGGCGGTACGCGTGCGCGCCGGGGATCCGGCGAGCGTGTACCTCCACCTGCGATGCGATTCCGACAAGGATCACGACTACGTGGCCGTATCGACGGACGGCCTCCAGACCTACACGCGCGCGTGACAGGACCCGGGCACCGGGCACCGTAAACCGGGCACCGGCGTCGGGCATCGGGCACTGTAAACCGGGCACCGGGCATCCGCCTTCGCGCTGCGCGCTTCGGCGGACGAGCCTGCGTC
>CAYRAE010000145.1:5523-8719 GCA_964422175.1 uncultured Luteitalea sp.
CGTTGGACGTAGACTGCACGAGGGGTCCGTTCTCCTCCCAGACGGAGTCGTCTCGTGCAACACATCACTCTCGATCGCGAAGAAGGCATCCTCGTCATCACGCTCGCGCGCGGCAAGGCCAACGCGCTCAACCGCGAGATGGTCGACGAGCTCCAGCAGGCCCTGAACCACGCGCATGCCGACACGCGGACGCACGGCGTGGTGATCACGAGCGGCACGCCGCGGATGTTCTGCGGCGGGTTCGACGTGCTGGAAGTGTTCGAGTATCCGCCGGAGAAGCTGCGGACGTACATGGCGCACTTCATCAGGCTGTTCGACACGCTGCGTCATCTGCCCAAGCCCGTCGTCGCGGGGTTGAACGGCCACTGCTATGGCGGCGGCGCGTCGCTGGCGCTCGCGTGCGACGAACGCATCATGGCCGAAGGCGATTTCCAGTTCGCACTGAACGAGGTGTCGCTCGGCGTCGTCCTGCCCACGCGCATGGTGCAGGCGATGGCGGCGGTCGTGCCGGGGCCGACGGCCAGGCAGATGTTCCTCGAAGGGCACGCATGGCGCGCGCACGACGCGCAGACGCACGGGATCGTCGAGGAGCTCGTGCCGCTCGGCAACATCAGGCACCGTGCGATCACGCTGACGCGACAACTCGCGTCGCGTCCGCCGCGCGCGTTCGCGCTGCACAAGGTCGCGCTCGTCGAGGCCGCTGGCGGACCGCCGTACACGGATGACGAGATCGCGGCGATGGTGGAGACTTTCGCGACGATCTGGTTCGACGAGGAGTGCCGCATGCAGCGCGACGCCCTCGTCGCGCGCCTCCAGCAGGCGTAGGGGAATGCCGAGAATGCCGCGATGCCGAAATGCCGAGAATGCCGGGAATGTAGGTTGTCCCTGCATTCCCGGCATCGCGGCATCGCGGCATTCCTGCCCGGCCCGTCAATACGCGGCGAGTTTGCGGATGGCGGCGAGGACGTCCGACGACTGCGGGAGGATCTCCTCCTCGAGGTCGGGACAGTACGCAATGGGCGTGTCCATGGCGGCCACGCGCAGCACCGGAGCGTCGAGGTGTTCGAAGTGGTGTTCGGCGATCCGCGCGACGATCTCGCCGCCGAACCCGGCGGTCAGCGAATCCTCGTGCGCGACGATGATGCGGTTGGTCTCGCGGACGGCGGTGCCGATCGTCTCCCAGTCGCAGGGCGCGATCGTCCGCAGGTCGATCACGCGTACGCTGATGCCGTCCTTCTCGGCCTGCTGCGCCGCGAGCAGCGATCGCTGCACCAGCGCACCCCACGTGATCACCGTCAGGTCCGTGCCGGACCGCCGTACCGCGGCTTTCCCGAAGGGAATCGTGAAGTCCGGCCCAGGGTAGACGCCCTTGTTGTACGTCTGTCGATACAGGTGCTTGTGCTCGAGGAACAGCACCGGGTCATCGCAGCGGATCGACGTGCGCAGCAACCCCGCCGCGTCGACGGCGTTGCTCGGGAACACCACGTGGATGCCCGGGCAGTGCGCGAAGATGCTCTCGCCCGACTGGCTGTGATACAGCGACCCGCCGCGCAGGTAGCCGCCGATCGGCGTCCGAATCACGACGGGCGCAGAGAACGTGTTGTTCGATCTGTAGCGCAGCATCGTGAGCTCGTCGCGGATCTGCATCATCGCCGGCCAGATGTAGTCGAAGAACTGGATCTCGACCACGGGCTTCAATCCGCGCGTCGCCATGCCCGTCGCGCGGCCGACGATGTTGGCTTCGGCGAGCGGTGAGTTGAACACGCGCTGACCACCGAACTCGCGCTGCAGTCCGTGCGTGACCTTGAACACGCCACCCTTGCCGGCGACTTCGACGAGGGCGCTTTCGCGGCTCGCGTCGGCAACGTCCTCGCCGAAGATGATCATGCGCGGGTTGGCGCGCAGCTCGTCGCGCAGCGTGCGATTGATCGCGGCCACCATCGTGTCGGGCTTGCCGTCGGTCTCGGGCTCCGATTCCCACGACGAAGCCGTGACGTCGACATCAGGCGAGTAGACGTAGAGACCGGCGGTCTCGCGCGCGGGGCGTTCGGCCTCGAGCGCGATGTCCGTTGCGGCGTCGATCTCGGCATCCACCGAGGCGTGGATCGCGTCGAGCTGCTCGCGCGTGACGAGGCCCTCGGCGAGCAGGAGCTCCGCGGCGCGTGTGATCGGATCGCGCGCGGCCTCGTCGGCGCGTTCCTCGGCCGTCTTGTACAGGCGCTCATCGTCGGAGAGCGAGTGCGAGTACGGGCGCGTGACCTTCGCGTGGACGAACGCCGGACCTTCACCGCTCCTCGCGTACGCCACCGCCTCGTCCATCGTCGCGAGACTGGCCAGGATGTCCGTACCGTCGACGCGGAAGACCTTCAGGTGCGGGAAGCTCTCGACGAGGCGGGAGATGTCGCCGCCGGGCGTCTGCACCTCGACGGGCACCGAGATCGCGTAACCGTTGTCTTCCACGACGTACACGACGGGCAGCTGCGCGTTGGTCGCCGTGTTGAGCGATTCCCAGAATTCGCCCTCGCTCGTCGTGCCGTCGCCGACCGAGACGTACGTGACGGCGTCGGGCGCGGGCCGCGCGTCGTCGGGCAGGCCTGGCAGTTCGGTGAGCAGGCGCGTGGCCTCCGCACAGCCGATGGCCTGCAGGCACTGCGAACCCGTGGGGCTCGATCCCGACACGATGTTCCAGCGCGTGTGTCCCCAGTGCGACGGCATCTGCCTGCCGCCAGACGCGGGGTCGTCCTTCGCGCCCACGCCCTGGAGGAGCATCTCGAGCGGCGTCACGCCGAGGGCGAGACAGAAGGCGCGGTCGCGATAGTAGGGATAGGCCCAGTCGATGCCCGGCCTGAGGGCGAGTCCTGCCGCCACGAGGATGGCTTCGTGTCCGGCGCCGCTCACCTGGAAGAAGATCTGGCTCTGGTTCTTGAGCTGGATCTCCTTGTCGTCGAGGCGGCGCGACAACACCATCAGGCGGTAGGAGCGCAACAGCCGCTCATCACGAGGCGGGAGCGTCGCGTGGACCGGGTGCGAGGGAGACGACTGCAGCGCCACGCCCCCCATTATGCGGCGGCCCCGGCGACACGGTTTGAGACGGACTCGGACATAACGAGCATCACTGATTCGATGACAGGGGATTATAGTCTCCGGCAACCGGCAACCGGCAACCGGCAACCGGCAACCGGCAACCGGCAACCGG
>CAYRAE010000146.1:0-4700 GCA_964422175.1 uncultured Luteitalea sp.
CCCGGCTGTCCCGGCGCCCCTGGCCGCGCCCACGACCATGACCAAGACCCGCACAGAGAAGGATTCGATGGGCCCCATCGAGGTGCCCGCCGACGTGTACTGGGCCGCGCAGACGCAGCGGTCCATCAGGAATTTTCCGATCGGCGTGGACCGCTTCAAGTGGGGCCGTCCGATCGTGCGCGCGCTCGGGATCCTGAAGAAGAGCGCCGCGCAGGCCAACGCGGAACTGGCTGAGCTCCCGGCCGCCGTGGCCGATCCGATCGTGCGGGCCGCAGACGAGGTGATCGCCGGCGGGCTCGACGACCAGTTCCCGCTGGTGGTGTTCCAGACCGGATCGGGCACGCAGTCGAACATGAACGCCAATGAAGTAATCGCCAATCGTGCCGTGGCGCTCACGGGCGGCACCGTCGGTGTGGACCGCACCATCCATCCGAACGACCACGTCAATCGCGGGCAGTCGTCCAACGACACGTTCCCCACGGCGATGCACATCGCCGTGGTCGAGCAGCTCCACCATCGCCTGTTCCCGGCGGTGAAGACGCTGCGCGACACGCTCGCCGCGAAAGCAGAGGCGTTCGACGACATCGTCAAGACGGGCCGCACGCACCTGCAGGACGCCACGCCCGTGACGCTCGGCCAGGAGATCGGCGCGTGGGTCGCGCAGATCGACTTCGGCCTCCACGGCGTGGAGCAGTCGCTCGACGGACTCTACGACCTCGCCATCGGCGGCACGGCCGTCGGTACGGGCCTCAACGCGCACCCGCAGTTCGGCGATCGCACCGCCCACTACATCTCGGAAGCGACGGGTTACCCGTTCAGGTCGGCGGCCAACAAGTTCTTCGCGCTCTCGGCGCACGACCCGCTCGTCCAGACGCCGGCCGCGCTGCGCGCGCTCTCCGGCGGCCTCATGAAGATCGCCAACGACGTGCGCTGGCTCGCGAGCGGCCCGCGCTGCGGGATCGGCGAGCTCTTCATCCCGGAGAACGAACCCGGCTCCTCGATCATGCCCGGCAAGGTGAACCCCACCCAGTCGGAGGCGATGACGATGGTGTGCGTGCAGGTGTTCGGCAACGACGCGGCAGTGGCGTTCGCCGGCACGCAGGGCAACTTCCAGTTGAACGTCTTCAAACCGGTGATGGTGCACAACGTGCTCGAGAGCATCGCGCTCCTCGCCGACGCGTGCCTGGCGTTCGAGGAAGGCTGCGCGAAGGGCATCGAGCCCAACCGGGAGAAGATTGCCGAGAACCTCGGACGCAACCTGATGCTCGTGACGGCGCTCAACCGGCACATCGGCTACGACAAGGCGGCGGCCATCGCCAAGCACGCGCAGAAGGAGGGACTCACGCTGCGCGAGGCCGCGCTCGCGTCGGGCGACGTCACGGCGGAGCAGTACGAGCAGTGGATCGTGCCAGTGGAAATGACGCGCTCCAGCTGAGGCGCGGGCGCTCGTAGGGGAGGCGCATGCGCATGCCGCTACGCGGGGCGGCGTCCTTCGTAGGCTTCGGCGAAGGCTCGCCGCTGGTCGCGTGAGCCCAGCATCACGAGCGACGTGCCGCGCCGCAGGACCGTGGCCGCCGTCAGGCGGCTGACCACGCCCGCGCCGTCCTCGATCCCCACGACACTCATGCCCGTTCGCGAGCCGATCCCCGAGTCGCGCAACGCGACGTCGCCGAGCGACGGCGGCACCGCGATGCTGAACAGCTCCACGCCCTCGCCGAGCAGCACCGGCTCGTGGCCGCGCAGCAGCGACACGACGGCTTCGGCGCCGAGCGTCGTGTAGCTCAGGGCGAAGTCCGCACCCGCCCTGTGGATCGCCTCGACGTTGCGCTCGTGGGTGATGCGGCTGATGATGCGCAGGTTCGGATTCAACCGGCGGCAGTACACCGCCAGATAGATGTTCATCGCATCGTCGTTGGTCGTGAGGAGCAGCGAGGGCGACTCATGGATGCCCGCGCGTGCGAGCAGGTCGCGATCGTTGGCGTCTCCCACGAACGTGGCGTCGACGTCGGCGGCCATCGGCGCGAGCGCGGCGGCGCTCCTGTCGATCGCGTGCACGAGCAGGCCCTTGGCACGAATGGCGCGTGCGGCGGCCTGGCCGACCGTGCCCGCGCCAATCACCAGCACGGGACCTTCAGACGCCGCGCGATCGCCGATGCGCGAGTTCAGCGCCTCCACCTGCTCGTCGCTGCCGGCCACTACCAGCACCGCGTCCGTTTCGATCCGCGTGTTCGGGTAGGACGGCTGGAGCTTGCCACGGCTCCAGAGGCCGAGCAGGCTGAGTCCCGTCTGCTCGCGCAGGCGTGTCTCCGCGACGGTGAGCCCGACGAACGGCGTGTCGCGAGCCGGCACCTCCGCGAGCTGGAGGTTGTGAATCTTGCCGATGACGTGCGCCTCGGCCCTGCCCGCGTGGACGCGATTGGCGAGGTACTGCCCGAGCTGGTGCTTGAGGGGCAGCGCCTTTGTCGCGCCGCTCAGCTCGAGCACGTCGACCGAGTCATCGTCTTCGACGATCGCCACTACGGGAACCGTCGACGACACCTCCCGCGCCGTGAGCGTGACGTTCGTGTTCACCGTGTCTTCGGCGTTGGCGAGCACGAGCCTGGCCCTGTCGATCCCGAGGCGCTCCAGCGTGGCGCGACTGTCGGGCTCGCCCACCACAACGGACAGCCGTTCGTCGTAGGCCTGCGCCGCACGATCGGGATCGGACTCGACGATGACGTACGGGATGCCTTCCTCCTCGAGCCTGATGACGAGGCCGTTGGCGATGGCGTCGCGCTCGATGATGACGACGTGGCCCGAGACGTCGCGCGGCACGTCGCGCGGCACGCGGAGCCTGACGCGGGCCTCGAGCCAGGGTGCGTAGAACAGCCTGATGAACAGGAACGGCAGCAGGACGAGCAGGAACACCACGCCCGACAGCAGCACGGCGACGCTGAAGAGGCGCCCGACGTCGCTCGTGAACGTGATGTCGCCGAACCCCAGCGTGCTCATCACGACGAGCGTCCAGTAGAGCCCCGTGACCCACGAGTGCTGCTCGTGCTCCACGGTCGTCTTGATGAGGTGGAAGAGCGCGGTGTAGGTGAGGACGAGCGCGGCGAGGAACGCGATGTAGGCGAGCAGGGCGCGCAGGTTGCCCCGGGCCTCGCGCTCCGTCATGAAGTAGGCGACCTGGCTGGCGAGGAACTTCATCGGCGGCGTCGTCTCACGCGTCGAATGCTACTCTCGTCGCGTTTCGACCTACAATCTGGCGCATCTTCCGTCTCCCACGAGAGTTCCGCATGCATCGACGCGAGTTCCTGCAGAAGACCACCGCCATGACGGCCGCCCTCGGAATCGGTCCCGTGGCCGCGATGGCGCGACAGACGGCCCCGGCGGCGCCTCGCGTCCTGGCGCCGGCCACGCCGGCCCGGACGTTCCAGCTGAAATACGCCCCGCACTTCGGGATGTTCGAGCAGTCGGCGGGCAAGGACCTCTTCGACCAGTTGAAGTTCATGGCCGATCAGGGGTTCACCGCGCTCGAAGACAACGGGATGATGAACCGCACGCCGGAGTTGCAGGCGCAGCTCGGCGACGCCATGGCCCGCCTGAAGATGCAGATGGGCGTGTTCGTGATCCAGACCGGTGGCAACAACAGCGACAGGTTCACGACGGGGAAGCCGGAGAATCGCGGCCAGTTCGTGAAGGCGTGCGAGGCTGCGGTGGAGGTGGCGAAGCGCTGCAACGCGAAGTGGATGACGGTGGTGCCCGGCGGCTTCGAGCGCCGGCTGCCCATCGGCGTGCAGCACGGCCACGTGATCGACACGTTGCGCGCGGGTGCCGAGGTGCTGGAGAAGCACGGGCTCGTGATGGTGCTGGAGCCGCTCAGCGACAACCCCGACCAGTTCCTGCGCACGTCGGACCAGACGTACATGATCTGCCGCGCGGTGAACTCGCCAGCGTGCAAGATCCTGTTCGACATCTACCACATGCAGAAGAACGAGGGGCACATCATCCCCCACATCGACTACGCGTGGTCGGAGATCGGGTACTTCCAGATCGGCGACAACCCGGGCCGCAAGGAACCGGGGACGGGCGAGATCAACTACCGCAACGTCTTCAAGCACGTCCACGCGAAGATGCGCGCCGATTCGCGCGACTTCATCTTCGGCATGGAACACGGCAACGCGTTTCCCGGCAAGGACGGCGAGCAGAAGCTGATCGACGCGTACGTCGCCGCTGACGCATTCTGAGGAGAACGACGGATGGAGGATGGAATGCGCGGTAGGGCCGGCTCTCCGAGCCCGGCCGGGACCGACGACTGGCGTACACGCCTCGTCGACACGCCCGACGGCATCCGCTCGCTGCTGTCGGGAATCCACCGGGTGGCGATCCTCGGCGCCCGGCCCGACTCGATGCCCGACAGGCCGGCCTACTACGTGGCCGGCGCGCTCCAGCGTATGGGCCTGACCATCCTGCCGGTCGTCGTCAACGACCACCAGGATGCGGAGATTCTCGGTGAGCCCGTCTACCGGCGGCTCGCCGACGTCCCCCGTCCCATCGACGTCGTCGATGTCTTCCGCCGCGCCCAGGACCTGCCCGCGCACGTGGACGACATCATTGCCTGCGCCCCCGGTGCCGTCTGGTTCCAGGCCGGCATCCGCAACGACGCCGTCGCCGAACAGCTCGCCCGCGCCGGCATCCCTGTCGTGCAGGACCGCTGT
>CAYRAE010000146.1:4800-8649 GCA_964422175.1 uncultured Luteitalea sp.
AGGGCGTGAATCCAAGGTTCGTAGAAGGCCTGGGAAACAATCGCCAGGCCTTTTGCATTGTGTGCCCGCAATCGTCGGTAGCGCAGCGGTTGCCCCCGTCGTGGGGGAGTTATCACGACAGAGCATCAGTAGTCGGTCGGTCCGTGAGGCATAGCGGTGCTCCGATTACCGAACGAGGAGTTCGTTATGCGTACGACTGGTACCGTGAAGTGGTTCAACGAGAGCAAGGGCTTCGGCTTCATCACCCCGGAGGGCGGCCAGAAGGATTGCTTCGTGCACCACTCCGCCATCGCCGGCACGGGGTTCAAGACCCTTGTCGAGGGTGAGCGTGTGGAGTTCGACATCGTTCAGGGCGCCAAGGGACCGGCAGCCGAGAACGTCGTTCGCCAGGGCCACTGAGCTCTCGCTGACAATCGGATAGGGACGGCCGAACCACCTCGTGTGGTTCGGCCGTTTTCTTTTGCGGTGGGCCTTTTGCCAGGAGTTGAAGCCCCTGGCCTCCATCTTGGGGGCCTCGGTCGTTTCAGATGGAGCGAACGGGCTTCAGCCCGTTCGACTGCGGGCTGCTCGCCTTGCACCACGTCCGGGCCGCGGCGTACAAAGGGCGCATGAGGACATTCTCTACTGTGGCGCCATGTAGCCTTGGCGCGCGACAACAGTGCCGCGTTTGTTCCTCAAGCGCACCTCCAGACGATGCCAGCCCGGCTCACTTGCGGGCGGCAGGGCGAACGACAGCAGATATCGTTGTCGATACCGCTCGACCACGCTCGTGAACGCGCGGTCGAGCGCGCTTCGCTGCTCGAGCCTGACGAATTCGCCACCCGTCGTGTCCGCCAGCAGGAGCAGGAAGCGCAGCGCATCGCCGAACGTCGGCGCCCGCCACGACCACGCGCTAAAATACGGCGCGTCAGGCGCGCTGGGCCGCACCAGCGGCACTGTTGCGCCCACCACGTACACGACGACAGGTGTGTGACGCACGGCATCGATGACACGCCCCGCAGACGTCCAACTCGCTGTGTCGGCACCGTCCGTGAAGAGCAGCAACGCAGCCGGGCGACTGTCAACCCGTGCCAACTGGCTGGCGATCAATATGGCATCGTGCAGCGTCGTCGAGCCTGACGAAACAAGCCGATTCAACGCACCGCTGTCGAGGTGGGACGGCACGTCCGCAACGGCATGCACACGCACGCGATCACCGAACGTCACGAGCGACAGGCGGTCGTCGTCAGTGAGGAGCGATGTCACCCGCTGAATCGCAGCACGAAGATCTCGGCTCGCGTCGCCTGCGACGCTACCACTCACGTCGAGCACGACGATGAGGTGCGCGCTGCCGGTCCCACTCGCCGCCGTTATCTCTCTCGCCACGCCGTTGTCGAGCACGATGAAGTCATCGGCCTTCAGCCCCTGAATCGCCCGCCCATCGTCATGAGCCCATGCGTCGATCGTCACGACATCGACTGTCGTACGAATCGTAGGCTGCTCGTCGCCGCGCGGCGTCTGCTGAACTGCGAGGGTGCTTGTCGCCGTGATCAACGCGACGGCGGCCCATGAGACGGCGGTTGTCACCGACGAATGGCCTCGCGCACGGGTGTGAGAACTGCGTTTACGTTCGCGCGACGCCCTCCCACGTAGACGCCCCATGCATCGGGCTCGATCTGATGAGCCATCGGGTCACGCTCTCTGAACTGCATAGCGAGCGTAAGGGTGTGATCAGCATCACCTTCTGCAAGCGCAAGGTGCATGAGCGCTGCCAGAGCTGACTGTCGAGTGAGGATGTAGCCCGAAGCGCGCAGGTACCATACTGCCGCTTGTTCACGATTCCCGTTGCCCTCATGCGCAAGGCCTGTGAACAACAGCGCCATCGCACAAGTCGGAGACACGCAGGGCGCACGCGTGAGCGGCTCAAGCGTCTTGAGCGCCTCTGTATGTTGCTGCAGGTCAACCTGCGTTCGCCCGAGGTGCAGGCGCGCATCGTCGTGCGACGGAGCCCAACGAAGCACGCGAGAGTACCACTCCGCCGCGTCGTTGAGATATCGTTTTACCACCACTTCTCTGTCGCCACGAATCGCCGATGCGCCAACTGAAAAATTACTGCTGTTGGGACCAATGGAGAGATAGCCAGCTGGCTGGCCGACGTATGGCAAGTTGCCAAAGCGTGCACCCGTAATAAGACGTGAGGTCCGTTCGCGGGCGATGCCACGAAGCACACCAACTTCCGCACTCACGGTGGAGAGTTCCTTCGGGATTCGTAGCCGCTTCGCCACGTGCTCAAGTTCGCCGAGCGCGCCCGAATTGAGTAGATACTGCAGGAGCCCCGTGTAGCCCCAGAGCCGAAATGTCTCGAACTCAGCCGATCGGTCGCCTCGCACGCGATCGATGGCGGCCAGGGCGTCGCGAAGGGCACGTTCGAGAGGGTCAAAGCGGGGGTCGTCAGCAACGTGCGCCGACAATGGAAGTAAACATTCTAGCGGCACCGCGACGGCCGCCTGGAGTCGCCGTACGGCGGCGCGGCGTTCGGCGCTTCCCTCAGTGGTACGTGACACGTCAGAGCTAAGCTTTTCAAGAGCCTCCTTGACGGTCGGAGAAATGTTTCCGCGCAGGAGCACGTCAACGACCGCGGTGGCATCACCGTACTCGCCACTGAGGTAGCGATCGATGGCATCGAGCCACGTCGCGCGCTGAACCGACACGGATTGTGCCGCGGCCATCGCGATCGTCGGAAGAGCCAACAACAGCACGGCGGCCGCCGTGCGAGCACGCCAAGACAAAGTTGCGGCACGACGTTGCCCAGTCGATGCGTCTTCGGTCATTTCTTGTTCGCTGTGCACGGAGTTCCTCGGAAGTCGTGGCCCCTCGGAGCGTGAAACCACATCACCGAGGGGCCCCGAAACATGCCGACTATTGTGGGCACACCTCCTCGGCGCTTACCTTGGTGAACGTAACGCCTCCGAGTCCCATCGGATAAAAACCACACCAGTACTCACTGGCAACGTACATGCGGTATCCGTTGACGGTGAAGGCACTCACGAACAGCGTCGAGCCTTGGTCGTCGATTCCGGCTTCGACCCTTCCCAGGCACAACTGCGCCTCATTTCCTCCACAGGTAGACGTGTATTGTCCAGAGATAGTCTGTGTTTCCAAAATGAGCTCACCGGTGGAGCAGGAGATCTTGTGGCGAGCGGTCACCGTCACACCGGTGTAGTACTGGCTCCACGGGTCGTTGGGATACATGCACCCGGGGCCCGACTCGCTCACCGACACTGTTGCGTACGACGTCTGTGCTGAAGCCAGCTCTGCACGGCCCATTGCGACTGCCAACGCAAAAATGAGGACCAATGTTCTCGTACTGAACGACCACATCATGGCTAACACCCTCCTCAGTTCGCAGAAAACTACCGTCGCGAGACACTATGCGAACAAGAGCGTCTCGTTTGGGAGGGTGGTCGATTGGACAACGTTGTGGTTCGTACCGTCAAGCTGAGCAGAGAACGAGGCGTTCAAACTCTGGCGCTACACGGGTTCTCTTTCAGGCTCTGCCCTGTTCAGGTCGGCGTACTTCAGCGCGTGGTCGTGGCGTGCGCCGACGTTCGGCGATGCGCTGCGCTTCCTGCTCCTGCTGGCCGACACGACCGGCGGCGAATTCGTCAGGCTCGAGCAGCGAAACGCGCTCGAGCGCGCGTTCACCAGCGTCGTCGAGCGATATCGCCAGCGGTACCTGCTGTCGTTCGCGCTGCCTCCCGCAAGTGAGCCCGGCTGGCACCGGCTGGAGGTGCGCCTGCGGAACCGGCGCGGCGTCGTCGTCGCGCGGCAGGGCTACATGGCGCCGTAGACGTCCGCTTGGGTGTAGAA
>CAYRAE010000147.1:0-8648 GCA_964422175.1 uncultured Luteitalea sp.
GCGGTGCGAGCGTCAAGACGACGGAGCGGAAGGCGAACCTGCAGTTCTCGGTGGCACGCGTGACGCGTGACGGCCGCGACACATATCTGCTCGATGCCGACATCGACGAGCACGGCGGCCTGCTGCTCCATACGTTCGACCTGATCCGGCACGCCTTCAATGGCGGCACGCACCCGAGCGACGTGCACGAATGTCTTGCCGTGGCCTTCCCCGGTACCGACGTCGGCTACCACCTGACGCCGCTGCGGCTGGTGCCGCTGGTCGTCGCGCCGACGCCCGTCAGGCCGCGCACCACGGCGCGCCGTCGCAGCGTGGTGGTCCCGGCCGCAGCGAGTGCGCCACCGCCGCGCCGCCGCGCGGCGAAGAAACGGTAAGGCGGAAATGCCGCGATGCCGTGATGCCGGGAATGCAGGTGGAATGACGAATGATGAATGACGAATGCCGGGCACAGGCCCCACAGCGGCGGGATTCATCCGGCAGTCGGTGAGCTCAGCCTGATGGCCCGCCGCGCCGTAGCGCCGCAGGCGCGAAGGCGGGTGCCCGGTCCGTTCCTGCTATATTTCCGCGGAGCCATGACCAAGCGAACTCGTGTTTCCGCGGCGTGCGTGCTCGCGACGCTGCTCGTCGTTCCTCTGGCGACCGCACAACAGGCTGCCGGTCAGAAGCCCAGCCCGAAGGACACCGAGGTGTGGGAGCCGGAGCCGAAGGTGGTGACGCCAGGCGCGACGGACGCCGCGCCGCCCTCAGACGCCATCGTGCTCTTCGGCGGACAGAACCTCGACGCCTGGGTGAACGTGAAGGACGGTGCCCCCGCCGGCTGGACCGTTGCCGACGGCGTGTTCGTCGTGAACAAGCCCGTCGGCAACATCCAGACGAAGCAGTCGTTCACCAACTACCAGCTCCACATCGAGTGGCGCGTGCCGGAGAACATCACGGGCAAGGATCAGGGACGCGGCAACAGCGGCCTGTTCCTCGCCTCGGTCGGTGGCGGCGACGGCGGGTACGAGCTGCAGATCCTCGATTCGTACAACAATCGCACCTACTCGAACGGGCAGGCCGGCAGCATCTACAAGCAGGCGATTCCGCTCGCGAACGCGATGCGCAAGCCCGGCGAGTGGAACACCTACGACGTGGTCTGGACGGCGCCCACGTTCAACGCCGACGGCTCGCTGAAGTCGCCCGCGCGCGTCACCGCGCTGCACAACGGCGTGCTGATTCAGAACGGCTATGAACTGACGGGCGAGACGCTGTACATCGGCAAGCCCAGTTACAAGACGCACGGCCCCTCACCGATCAAGCTGCAGGCGCACGGCGACCCGAGCGAGCCGCTCAGCTTCCGCAACATCTGGCTGCGGGAACTGCCGTAGGCGCGTCGACGGTCAGGGAGCCGCCGTGCCAGACGCGTTCGATTCCGGCCCCCTGACACCGTTCCCCGATCCCCTGCCCACGCGGCGTCACGTGCGCGGCGTGGGTATCGCGCTCTTCGTCCTCGCCGCACTCGCGCTCGTCACGCCGATTGCGGCGGAGAGCGCGATGGCACGCGTCGGTGCCCTCCTCGTTGTCGCGGGCCTGCTCGAGGTCTACGACGGGTTCAGGCGCGCTCACGCCGCCGACGTCAGGGCCGCCTGGATCGACGGCGCCGGTACGGCGCTCATCGGTCTCGTCGTCCTCAACAGCTCGGCCGTCGTGGCCGAGGTGTTCGTCGCGATCCTCGGCGCGTGGTTCCTGTTCGACGCGGGACGTCACGCCTGGCGCGGACAGGCCGCGCTGCGCGGCATCACGCCGCTCGACTGGCACGCGTGGGCCTTCCCGCTCGCCGGCAATCTCGTCGTCGCGCTGGTGATCCTGATCCTGCGCGAACGAGTCCTGTGGCTCACCGTTGCGATCACGGCGTCGCTGCGCATCCTCGGGTCGGCCTGGAACGTCCTTGGCGCACCGGTGCTCGCCTGGCGCGACGCGGGCGATACGGCGCTCGTCGACCTCGGTCTGCACGGCAAGCCGGAGCTGGCGGCAATTGCCGATCGCATCGAGGAGGAGGAGACCGCACGCGGACCGTACGATCGCGAGTGGGTGATCGGCTTCACCGCCACGCTGTTCGCCCTGCACGCGGCGCGCATGGGGTTCGACGGCTCGCTGCTTGCGACGATCGCGCCGGCCGTCGCCGTGATCGGCGACTGGCTCATCGCGCTGCTGATTGCCGCATTCCTCGTCACGCCCGTGCGACTCCTGTTCCGGCGGCTCACGCGTCCGCTGGAACGTGCCGCGTGGACACTCGTGCTCGCCTCGCCCGCCGGTCGCACCGCGCGTGCCGCGCAACAGGCGGCCAGGCTGTGGCTCGTGGCACGACTCCGATTCGCCGTGCGCGTGCGCCAGATGCGTTACGCCCCGCTTACGGCTCTGCGGCGCGGCCTGCGCATCGGACTCCCGGCGGCGGCCGTCATCGCCGCCACGGTTCCCGTGTGGGGCATGAGCTGGTACTTCGACACGGAGAACTGGGCGGCCGGGGTCTGGAATTCCTGGGCCGAGGCACGGACCGACACGTGGCGCGAGGCGATGGTGCGCGAGGTCTCGCGCGCGCTGCCGGTGGGTAGCGGCGGACAGGCGTTCGCCGTCAGTCCCGAGGGGCTGCCAGCCGATGGCGACTTCGGGTTCATCGTGATCGGAGACACGGGCGAGGGGGATGCGTCGCAACTCGTGCTCAAGGACTCCCTGCTCGCCGCCACCGCGCAGCCTGGAGTCCGATTCCTCGTCATTTCGTCGGACGTGGTCTATCCGGCTGGCGCGATGCGCAACTACGAGGCGAACTTCTGGCTGCCGTTCAAGGGCGTGCGCGTGCCGGTCTATGCCATTCCGGGCAACCACGACTGGTACGACGCGCTCGAAGGGTTTGCCGCGACCTTCCTCGAACCCGCGGCTGCGCGCGTGGCGATGCGGGCGCGCATCGAGGCCGATGAACGCATCGGCAGCACCACCGACGCCGACATCGAGGCCTTGATCGCGCGTGCGCGGCATCTCGGATCGGAATATCGCGTGCCTGTCGGTTTCCAGCGTGCGCCGTTCTTCCAGATCCAGACGGATCGATTCGCGTTCCTCGCGATCGACACGGGCATCACGCAGCGCGTCGATCCGCTCCAGTGGCAGTGGCTGGAAGAGGCGCTGACGGCCGCCCGCGGCAAGGCGATCATGGTCGTGCTCGGACACCCGTTCTACGCCGGTGGCCGGTATCACGCCGATGCGACAGATACCGACGCCACGGGATTGGCGGCCATTCACGCGCTGTTGCGGCGGCATGGCGTGGCCATCGTGATGGCGGGCGACACGCACGATCTCGAGTACTACGTGGAGCGCCCAGACGAGGCGTCGGCAGGGGCGATGTATCACTGGGTGAACGGCGGGGGAGGGGCCTACCTGAGTCTCGGAACGTCACTCGCGTGGCCCGACGATCCCGCGACGAGGACGTGGGCGCACTATCCGCGCTACGACGCGGTGGCCGGCAAGATCGACGCGACGACCGCATGGTGGACGCGGCCCGCGTGGTGGTGGATCCGCGCGCTCGGCGGCTGGCCGTTCACGGCGGAATGGCTGTCGGCGCTGTTCGACTCGAACGAGGCGCCGTTCTTCCAGAGCTTCGTCGAGGTGCGCGTCGAGCCGTCAGCGCGCCGCATCCGCGTGCTGCCGTGGGGCGTGCACGGGCGGCTGCGGTGGTCCGATCTGGAGACGTCCGGCGGCGTGCGGCCCGAGGGCACCGCCACCGACGCGGAGGTCGAGTGGGTGGTGCCCTGGCCGCCCGTCGCCGCTCACTGAGCGGGAATCGCCTGGATCGACAGGCTGATCTTCACCTCGTCGCCCACGAGGACGCCGCCGGCTTCGAGCGCGGCGTTCCAGTTCAGGCCGTAATCCTTGCGATTGAGGGCGTACTCGGCCTCGAACGCCACGCGCTCGTTACCCCACGGGTCCTTCGCCTTGCCGAGGAACGTCACCGGGAGCGTGATGGACTTCGTGACGTCGCGGATCGTGAAGTCGCCCGTCACCGCGTACGCGTCACCACCCGCTGACGCAATCGCCGAACTGACGAAGGTGATCGTGGGGTACGTCTCGGTCTCGAAGAAGTCGGCCGAGCGCAGGTGCGTGTCGCGATCGGGCTGGTTCGTGTCGATGCTCGCCGCCTGGATCGTGAACGACACGGTCGAGCGCGTCGGATCGGCGGCGTCGAACGCGATGGTACCGGCGAAGTCCGTGAAACTGCCGCGCACGCGCGTGATGAGGTGACGGACGGTGAAGGTGGCCTCGGAGTGGGCGGGGTCGATCTGATACGTGGTGACGGGTGATGCGTTGGCAGTGGTCATGATGCAGGCCTCCTCTTGATGATGATGTGAATGAGATGTCGAACGGACGGACGCGGGAGTGATGGCCCCTGTAGCCCGTCCGTCAGTTCGCGTTACGTCGGTGAACGGCGGATCTCCGCGAGCAGATCGAGCAGCGTCTGTACCTGATCGGCCGACAGCGTGCCGAGGTGCGTTCGATGGAACGTGGTGATGGTGGCGTCGAGTCCGGCGAGGATCCCGAGCCCCTGCGGCGTGATGCGCGTGGTCACGTAGCGGCGATCCGCCCCGCGGGCACGCTCGATGTAGCCGGCGTCCTCGAGTCGATCGAGCAGCCGTGTGACGTCGGGGACCCGGCGAATCATGCGCGCGCCGATCTCGCCGCGGCACAATCCCTCATGCCCGGCCCCGCGCAGGATGCGGAGCACGTTGTATTGCGTTGCGGTGATGCCGAGTGGCTTGAGCGCCGTTTCGAGCGTGTGCTCGAGCACCGCGGCGGTCCGCATGATCGCCACGAACGCTTCTTCGAGCGGCGTCCCGAACGGGCGCGTCTGCTTGAGTTCGACCTGCAGCGCCGACGCCGCGCCTGGCTCGCGATGATCGCTCTCCGGTGCCCGGTGCCCGGTGCCTCGTGCCCGGCTGCGCTCAGTCATGCAGACAGTATGCGTGTTTAAACACGTATTGTCAACAGGCAGCCATCATCCGGCATCGCGGCATTCGGCATTCCTACCGCGGCTGATTCGCTGGACGAGAGGTAGGAGGATGTCGCCGACCCTGGTGGCAGGAATAGCAGGTCACGCGTGACTCACCGGGTTTCGGTTCTTCGCCCACCGACGCGGGGAAGGCCGCGTTCACGGCGTCCGTGTACTTCATCATCTCGCGCGTCGCTTCCTTGCTGCCCTTGCGATCGCTCTCGAAGTTGAAGGCGCTCATGTCGGTCGGGTCTGGGCCGGCGACGTGGCAATAGACACACCGCACGCCCATCGCTTCGTTGAACCCGCGCATCACGGCGAGCAGCGCCTTCGGCTCGATGTCCTTCGGCAGCAGCTTGAGGTTCTTCGGTGCAGGCGGCAGCCACTCGTCCGGAGGACCACCCTGCGGCGCGGCGGGCGCCTGAGCCGCTGCCTGTGGTGCTTGTGACACCGTGTGACCGGCTGCCGCCACCATCACCCCGCAGCCGAAGACCAGCGCCACGAACGGGACAAGACCTCGCATCATCGACACCCCCGTTGAGACAACCGGACGCAACGCGACGCGGACGAGCGGAACGCCGGCTGTACAGACAGCCCGATGCTACCGCAAATCAGGGCCTTGGGCTTGGGCCTCAGGCCTTCGGTTGTCGGACGGCGCGTCCGACGGACCGTCCCTGCCATTTCGACTGCTGTGCTTGCTACGCCGCGCGTGACGGGCGTAGCCTTCGAATCCCGCTGTCAGGCCTGTCGTTTCACCCGCACGTCGGCGTCACACGCCGCGCGCCGCTCGGAGGCTCAGATGCGCATCTCGGTGTTCAACGTCGTGTCCCATTCGTGGATGTCGGTCGTACCCGCGTCGTTGGCTGCTGTTGCCCTGTTCGCGGTCTCGCCTGCAGCGGCGGCGCCGATCGTGTTCAGCGGCACACTCGCGCCTGAAGCCGTCGGTGCGACAGGAACTGGTTTTGCCAGCGTCACGTTCGATCCCGTCACGCAGATGATGCGCGTGGAGGCGACGTTCTCGGGGTTGAGTGGCAACACGACCGCGTCACACATCCACTGCTGCACGACGGACCCAGGCGTCGGAAACGCAGGCGTCGCAACCCAGACTCCGACGTTCGTCGGATTCCCGTTGGGTGTGACGAGCGGGACCTACGATCAGATGTTCGACATGACCGATCCGTTGTCGTACAACCCCTCGTTCATTACGAACAACGGCGGCACTCCAGCTGCGGCGGAAGCGGTCCTGCTTGTCGGTCTCCTGCACGGACTCGCCTACCTCAACATCCATTCCTCGGCGTTCCCCCCAGGCGAGATTCGGGCTCGCCTGACCGCCGTGCCCGAACCGACGTCGATGCTGCTGCTCGGCACCGCCCTGGCCGGCCTCGCCCTCCGCCGTCGCTCCGCGTAGAGCGACCAGACGCGCCGATGTAGGGTCGGGCTCGGGGAGCCGACCCTACCACTGCGTGTCGCCGTGCCACGTCAACGTTGGTGGGGCCGGCCCTCCGGGCCCGGCCCGGCCGACCATCACCGGTTGTCCTTGATTGCCGTGCCGTAGCGCGTTGCCACGAAGACAGGCCCTGTGCCTGCCCGTACGTCCGGTTGCCGGTTGCCGGTTGCCGGTTGCCGGCTATAGTGCTCCCGCATGCGCATGGCGAATGGCGCGGCGTGGCTCCTGTCCGCGCTCATGGTGGTGGCACTCGGCGCATGCCGTCGCGACGCATCGCCTCCGGCTGATGCGCGCGGCAATCGATCGGGAGACGCCGTCGCTCCGACCGATGCCGCATACGTCGGACGCCAGCAGTGCGTGCGCTGCCACGAGGCCGAGGTGCGACGCTGGGAAGGCTCGCACCACGACCTCGCGATGCAGGAGGCGACGCCGGCCACCGTGCTCGGCAACTTCCGTAACACCTCGTTCACATACGGTGGCGTGACCACGCGATTCACCACGCGCGACACGCGCTTCATCGTCACGACCGATGGTCCGAACGGCGCGATCACCGAGTACGAGGTCGCGTACGTCTTCGGGGTGTACCCGCTGCAGCAATATCTGATTGCGTTTCCAGGCGGCCGCTACCAGGCGCTGAGCGTGGTGTGGGACGCGCGCGCGAAAGCCGCCGGCGGGCAGCGCTGGTACCACCTGTATCCGAACGACAACGTCAGGCATGGCGACGTTCTGCACTGGACCGGGTTCGCACAGAACTGGAATGCGCAGTGCGCGGCGTGCCACTCGACGAATTTGCGCAAGGGTTACGACGCGGATTCGGACACGTACACGACGACGTCGTCGGAGATGGATGTCTCGTGCGAGGCCTGCCACGGACCGGCGTCGGCGCACGTGGCCTGGGCCGACGCTCGTCGGGTGGACGCGGCTGCTCCCGCGACGCCCGCCGCCATGGGACTCACGGCGTCGACGCGCGATCGCCGGCATGTGACGTGGACGATGGATGTGAAGACGGGCATTGCCGCACGGAGTCCTGCCGCGGAGACCAGGCGACATGAGGTGGAGATCTGCGCGCCGTGCCACGCGCGGCGAGCGGAACGATTCGACGGCCACGTGCCGGGACGGCCGTGGCTCGATGCGTACGCGCCTGCGCTTCTGTCCGAGGGTCTGTATCGCGCCGACGGGCAGATGCAGGACGAGGTTTACACCTACGGCTCGTTCCTGCAGAGCCGCATGTACGCCGCCGGCGTCACGTGCAGCGATTGCCACGATCCACACAGCCTGAAACCGAAAGCCGATGGTAACGCGTTGTGCGCGCAGTGCCACCTGCCGTCGACGTTCGACGTGCGTTCCCACCATGGCCACGCGCCGGGTAGCAGCGGCGCGTCATGCGTGGCGTGTCACATGCCGACCGAGACGTACATGGGCGTCGACACGCGCCACGATCACGGCTTCCGCGTGCCGCGTCCCGATCTCACTGAACGACTGGGCGTGAAGAACACGTGCACGTCGTGTCATGCGGACAGGACACCGGCGTGGGCGTCTGCCGCGCTCGATCGCTGGCGGACGCCGAAGTGGCGCGAGCGGCCGCAGATCGCGGACACCATCGCCGCCGCGCGCCAGGGCCGCACCGACGTCGGGCCCGCGCTGGCGACGATGGCGCGCGACGCCGCTCAGCCCGCCATCGTCCGCGGGACGGCCATCGAGTCGCTGTCGCGCGTGGCGCTGGCCAGTCTCGACACGACGCTCGACGCCCTTGCCGCTGATACCGATCCGCTCGTGCGCCTTGCGGTGGCTCAGGGGGCGACGACGCTCGACCCCGCTGCACGCGCGCGAGTGGCGGGCCGCCTGCTCGACGATCCGCTTCGCGCCATTCGCCTCGAAGCGGCGTCGGCGCTGGCAGGGGAGCCCGCGGCGTGGCTGACGCCCGCACAACAGGCGGCGTTGTCGAAGGGACTGGACGACGTGCGGGCGTCGGCGCGATTCAACGCGGATCGCCCGGAGTCACACATCAACATCGCCTTGCTCGACGAGAAGGCCGGTCGCGTCGACGCGGCGATGGCCGGCTACGAGGTCGCGATCCGTCGCACGCCGTGGTTCATCCCCGCGTACGTCAACCTCGCGGAACTCCAGCGCCACGCCGGTCGGGAAGCGCAGGCCGAGCAGACGCTTCGACGCGGCCTGAAGGCGATA
>CAYRAE010000148.1:0-8632 GCA_964422175.1 uncultured Luteitalea sp.
TCGCCGTGACGAACGTGGAAGTCGACGAGGACGATGCGGTCTGGCATCAGGTCGCGCAGCCGTTGACGCCAGGAACGGGGGTGCGTGGCGACGTCGACGGCGTGCGTCGACGCGACTTCCGTCAACAGCACTCGGGACAGCACATCCTGTCGGCGGCGTTCGACAGCCTCGTTGACGCGCGAACGGAGAGCGTCCACCTCGGGCTCGAGGCCTGCACGATCGATCTGCATCGCGAAGTCACGCCTGACGAGTGCCTGCGCGTGGAGTCGCTGGCCAATGACGTCGTGTGGGACGACCGTCAGGTGTCCATCCGATACGCCGATGCGGCCGATCTCGTGAACGAGCCGCGACTGCGCAAGGCCACGGGACGGGAAGGGCGCGTGCGCCTCATCGACATCGAGGGGCACGACCTCTCGGCCTGCGGTGGGACGCACGTCCATCGCACAGGCGAGGTCGGCATCATCGTCATTCGCGGCACCGAACGGTTCAGGGGAGGGACGCGCGTGACGTTCCTGTGCGGACGTCGAGCGCTCGAGAGTCATCGGCTCCTGCGCGAAACCGTCGATGCGTCGGCGCGCGTGCTGTCAGTGGCGCCGCACGACGTGGCCGCGGCGCTCGCGCGCGTGCGGGAGTCGCTCGATCAGGAGCAGCGGCGCGCGAAGGATCTGAGTGAGCGGCTCATCGCGCTGCAGGCCGCGTCGCTCGAGTCCGAGATCGACACGGCGGGACGTCTTGTCGCGCTGCTTCCTGACGCCGACGCGGCAAGCGCGCGCGTGGCGGCGCTGCAACTTGTCGCCGCACCAGGGCGTGTCGTGGCGCTGTTGGCGGGTGCGTCGCCGCACGGGCTCGTCATCGCGCGCAGCGCCGATCGTACGGACGTGGACGCTGGCGCCATCGTGCGTGCGGTTTGTACCGCCCACGGTGGCAAGGGCGGCGGACGTCCAGACCTCGCGCAGGCAGGCGGCGTGACCGTTACCGTCGACGCGCTACGCGCGTTCCTGTAACTGCTGCAGCCGCGCGCTACGACGCGCACACGAGGGCGAGCGCGTCTTCGGCGATGCGATCGATGTCGGCCGTGGGCGCGATGTAGTTGTTGGCGAGGACGGCGAAGGCGTACTCGGTGCCTGTCGCTGACGTGATGTAGCCCGACAGTGAGCGGACGTGCGCAAGCGTGCCTGTCTTGGCGATCAGGCGATCGACGCATGGACTGCCGGCGAAGCGCGTCGCGAGGGTGCCGTCGCGGCCGGCGATCGGAAGCGTCGCGCGGAACGGTTCACGATGCGGCGGCACGGCCATCGCGTCGAGCAGGGTCGTCACGGTGCGTGCGGTGAGGAAGTCGCGTCGAGACAACCCCGAACCGTCGAGGCCCTGCGCACCGCCAGCGGGGACGCCCAGCGCGGCAAGCGCCTCCTCCAGCGCCTGCTTCGGGCTGCTGCCCGGAGAGGCTGGCGAGGTGGCGAGCGCGTGCAGCAGCACCTCGCCGTACAGGTTCTGGCTCACCTTCATGAAACGCCGCGCGACGTCGGCGAGCGGCGCCGACTCGTGGACGAGCAGCGGCGTGACGGCGAGCGGCTGCGTCGCCTCCACGCGTGTGGCGCCGCGAATCTCGATCCCCTCTTCGGCCAGCATGGCCCGAAGCGCCCCGAGGAAGTACCGCGGTGGATCCGACACCGACACGGTTCTGTCGATGGGCGCGGCACCAACCGGCAGGCTGCCCGTGATCTCGATGATCGAACTGCCGAGCCCCCGCGTCACGCGGATCGTCGACGCTTCGCCGGCGTCGCTCGTGACGGCGGCTGGCGCCAGGTGCAATCCGTAAGCAACAGGTGACGCAGCGACGATGACGGGCGCCCCGGCGTGCGGCCCGGGCGCGACGCTGATGCGCACGACGTTCTCGTTGAAGATCAGGCCTGAGTACGCGGCGGCGTAGCCGGCTGGCAGGTCGTCCCAGCTCCAGGAATCGCCGAGCCATGCCTCGCCGAAGCGCGACGGATCGCCGACGAGATCCCCATCGACGCGACGGATGCCCGCCGCGCGCAGCCGGCGCGCCCAGTCGCGGAACGTGGCGAGCGGGTCGTCGCCGCGGCCGATTGTCGGATCCGCGCCGCCGACTACGATGAGATCCCCGCGCACCACGTGGCCGTCACGCGATCCGGTCGCGACGATCTCGGTCCGGAACCGATGGTCCCAACCAAGCCGCGTGGCCGCCGCGGCGAGCGTCGCGATCTTCATGTTCGACGCGGGGATCATCAACCGATCGGCGTTGCGGCTGACGAGCACGACAGGATCACTGGTGTCGAGACGCTCGAGGCGCACGGCCCACAGCGCCGTCGCGTCGGCTGCCGCGAAGCGTGCCTCGAATGCCGTGGCCAGTGCGGTGTCGGCTGCCGAGAGCGTGCTGGCGCGAGCGCCGCCGGCCGGGCGAGTCGCCGCCGCCCCGGGATCCGTCGCGGGCACGTGACGCGGTGCGCAGGCCGCCGCGGCACACAGGCCGAGTGCAACAGCGGCGTGCACGCCTCGGCGTCGTGTCACGGCTGCGTCGCCGGTGTGGCTGGCGCCTCCGGCTTCGGCGGATCGAGCAGGTCGAGGATGTCGGTGACAGCAGCGGCCGTCAGGCGCGCGGCACCGGGTTCGCCGGCGCGCAGCGCGAACCGCTCATCGCCGGCCTGCACGATCGTGACGCGCTCCTCCTTGCCGTCGCCGTACGTCGCCATGATGTCGACGAGCGGCGTGCTCGCCTTCGGCGCGTCTGCCCAGGCGTCGGCGCGCAGCGTGCCGAGGCGCGACACGATGTCGTCGATCGTGGCCGTCGTCACGCCGGCGTCGGCAGGCGTCGTCTGCGCCCACGTCTCCGTTGCGTTGGCGTCGCTGCCCGACTTCGTCTTCTCGAACGTACGCGTCGAGTCGCCGCGCGTCACGACGAGGCGCGACACGGTGAATGGCTTGAATGCGAACACGTCCTTCGCGCGGTACGCCGCGGCGGCACGCTGCACGTCGTCGGCCAGGGTCTTGTCGACGGTGAACACGATCGACCGCGCGCCATCCTTCATGTGGACCGCCGTGTCGCCGCTCGGCGCGCCGACGAAGATCTGTGCGAGCGTCTTGCCCGCGCCGGTCGCCGTCAGTGTGGTGCGGGCCGGCTGCAGGCCGTAGACGTCGAGCGTGGCGGGCTGCTCGGCGACGATGGCCTGCATCTGCGAGGAGGAGAGTCGAGTGAGCAGCGACCCGACTTCGGCGCTGTCGGCGCGTGCCTGCAGCGGCTGCATCAGCAGCCAGTCGGCGCCGTCCTTCTTCAGTTCGATCGTGCCGGGTGCGCCGATGATGGCGATCCGATCGATGGCGTCGCGATCGACGTCAACGACGGACTTGTCGCGCAACTGGAACGTCGTGCGATCGAGACTCTGCTCGAGCCACGACGGCACGGTGAACACGCGCGGCGATTCATCGAGCCTGGCGTACGTGTCGCCGCCTGTCGCGGTCTTCCCGCCGAGGAGCAGCGTGCGCGGCGTGCCGCCCGCGGTGAACGTCAATGTCACGCGCGGCGCGTCGAGCCCGAACGGTTCGAGGCTGGCGGGCTTCTCGTCGATCACGCGCGTGAGGTCGAGCGAGGCGAGGTTGCTCGTGACGCCAGACACCTCGCTGGCATCGGCTGCCACCTGCACCGGCGACTCGATCTTCCAGCCCGCGCCTTCCTTGCGGAGTGTCGTGACGTCGCCGTTCGACGCGTGGACCTCGAGCGCCGAGATCGCATCGGCCTCGAGCGCGGTGAACACCTTGTCGGTCTTCGTTTCGTCCGTCGCCGGGTCGCGCTTCATCTCGACGAACCAGATGTAACCACCGAGCGCCGCGGCCAGCGCGAGGAGGACGAGCGTGGAGCGGCCGCGCTTCATCCTCGCCTCCGGCTCCAGACCCATACGCCGAGCGCGGCGACAGCGAGCGGAAGCCCGAGCACCGACAGATACAGCACCCGCCGCTGCTGATCCTCCGTCATCGTCACGCGCCTGTCGCCGGCCTGCTTCGGACGGATGGCGATCAGGTTCTCCTGCTGCGCCACCCAGTTGAGGGCGTTGAGGAACAGATCGCGATTGCCCTGCGTGCCGAGCACGGCATTGGTGACGAAGTCGGAGTCGCCGAACACCACGATGCGCGTCTGCGGCTTGCGCGGTGCCTCTGGCGCCGGCTGGTCCGGCGTGGCGGAAGGCGGCTCCGGCGCGCCTGGTGCGTCGATGCCGACGGCAGCGGCCAGCGTGATCGGCCCTTCCTTGTCGCCAGCATTCGCGTCGCGCGAGACGGGCTTGCCGCCGAACACGCCCGCCATGTCGGTCTCGGCCCACGACTGCGCGCTCGTCATCGCGATGGGTTGCGCGACGCGACCGTTCACGCCGCCATCGACGGGCGTCACCGACCGCGCGAGCGGGAACGCCGTGATGAGGCCGAAGTCGTCGGTGATCGGGTGGTCCGCGTACTGCGCCACGACGGGCACCGACGGACCCGCGCCGAGCATCTGGCCGACGCTGCTGACGTCGACGACCACGTTGTCTCCGGCGTCGATGCCCCACGCGTGCGCGAGATCGACGAGACCGGTGAGCGGCGCGGCGTCGGCGCCATCGCGCGGATCGAGCAGCAGGAGGAGCTTGCCGCCCTTGTCGAGATACCGCGACACCATGTCGAGTTCGGGCTCGAGGAAGTCGGTCTTCGGCCCGGCGATGACGAGCACGGCGGCGTCTGCCGGCACGCCCTGCTGCTGCGCGAGCACGACCTGCTCGACCGAGAAGTTGTCGCGCTGGAGCGCGCTCGCGATGGCGTTGTATCCCGTGCGCTGATCGGCGCTCGTCGTGTCGCGCTCACCGTGGCCCTGCGTGAAGTACACCTTCTTCTCGCCGCCTTCGACGGCCTTCACGATGGCGTTGGTGATGTCCTGCTCGGTGTCCGACGTGATGCGCTCGACGCGGCCGCCGTGGTCGACGGCGATCGTGCCGTACTGCTGCACCTGCCACTGCCGGGCGAGCGCGGGCTGCTTGTCGGGGTCGATGTACTCGACCTTCACCTGCGAGCTCGCGTACTGATAGCCCTCCAGGCGATCGCGGAAGCGCGGGAAGTCGGTGTCCTTGGCGAACACCTTGATGTCGACCGGGGTCTTCAGACTGTCGAGGAACTTGCGTGTCTGATCGGAGAGCGTGAACTGGCCACCCTCCGTGAGATCCCAGCGCTTGTGCTGGCGCGTGGCGACGTAGTTGACGCCCACGAGGATGGCGAGCAGCAGGATGACGCTGGCCGACGTGAGTGCGCCGGCGCGCGTACCGCGGCGCGACAGCATCGTGGCCAACTCGCGCCACTGCGTGGCGAGATAGGCCAGTACCACGACGAGGCCCGCGAGCGCGAGGCGCTGCCACACCTGCTGCTGTTCGGGACGGATGAAGCGGATGAGGACGGCGGCGACCACGAGGGCCGTGCCGATCCAGCCGAGGACGTTGGCGAAACGAGTCATGGCTGTGCGTCTCCGGACCGGGTTACCCGCGCCACCGATCGGCGTCCACCGATCGGGCGGTGAGGAAGAGCCCGAACGCGATCACGCTCAGGTAGTAGACGACGTGCTGCGTGTCGATCACGCCCTTCGAGAAGTCCTCGAAATGCTGGAACACCGCGAGCGCCGATACGAGCGCGCGTCCGATGGGGCCGGCACCCTCGCCGACCCATGCGACGAGCAGCAGCATCAGCAGGACGGCGTACGTCAGGAGTCCCGCGACGATCTGGTTGCGCGTCAGGTTCGACAGGAAGAGTCCGACGGCGATGAAGCCGCCGCCGAGCAGCAGCAACCCGAGATAGCCGGTGACGATCGGTGCGATCTCGGGCTCGCCATACGCGAAGAGCCAGAGCAGGTTGAGCGCGCTCAGCCCGAGCATCACCGCGTAGAGCGCAAACGCGCCGAAGAACTTGCCGAGCACGATCTCCCAGTCGGTGAGGGGCGACGTGAGCAGTAGTTCGATCGTGCCGCTGCGCTTCTCCTCCGCGAACGTCCTCATCGTCAACGTCGGGATGAAGATGAGGATGATGATGCCGGCCTGCAGGAGGAGCGGCCGAATCAGCATCTCGTTGACGTTCAGCGTCTGCGGTCCGCTCATGCCGAACTGCTGCATGCGCAGGCTCTGCTCGCTGAAGAAGCTGAGGAAGCTGTAGAACATCCAGCCGAAGAGCAGCGCGAACAGGCCCACGAGGATGTAGGCGATGGGCGACGAGAAGTAGCTCTGGAGCTCGCGCCTCGCGATGGCGATCGTGTTACGCACGGGCGACCTCCTCTTCCTGCGCATCGGACGTCGTGAGCTGCAGGAAGATCTCCTCGAGGCTCATGCGCATCGGCCGCAGTTCGACGAGACCGAAGCCGGCGCCAACCACCGCCTGCGCCACGCTGCGCCGCACGTCGAGGCCGTTCTCGCTCTGTACTTCGAACCCCGTCACGGCACCGACTCGCGCGGCCACCGTCACGTTCGTCACGCCCGCCACGGCGGCGAGCACCGGTTGCGCGTCTGCGTCCTGCGCGTCGACCTCGACGTACACGGACGCCGCACCCTGCAGTCGTGCGGTGAGGTTGTCCGGCGTGTCCTCCGCGACGACGCGGCCCTTGTTGATGATGACGACGCGCTGGCAGGTCTGCGCCACCTCGGGGAGGATGTGCGTGCTGAGCACGATCGTGTGGTCGCCCGCGAGGCTTCGAATCAGCTCGCGCGTCTCGATGATCTGCTTCGGATCGAGGCCGGCCGTCGGTTCGTCCAGGACGAGGACGTCGGGGTTGTGGATGAGGGCCTGCGCAAGGCCGACACGCTGCTTGTACCCCTTCGAGAGCTTGCCGCAGTGGCGGTGCGCCATGTCGGCCACGTGCGTGCGCTGCATCACCGTCGCCACGCGATCGGCCTGCTCGGCGGGAGGCACGCCCTTGATCCGCGCCACGAAGCGCAGGTACTCGCGGACGGTCATCTCCGGATAGAGCGGCGGGGTCTCGGGCAGGTAGCCGATCCGCTGCTTGGCCTCGACGGGCTGCTCCTGCAGGTCGAATCCCGCGACGCGGGCGTGCCCCTCGGTGGGGGGCATGTACCCGGTCAGGATGCGCATCGTGGTGGTCTTGCCGGCGCCGTTCGGCCCCAGGAACCCCAGAATTTCGCCCTTCCCGACGTTGAAGCTCACGCCATCGACCGCCGTGAAGGGGCCGTAGCGCTTGGTGAGCTGCTGCACCTCGATCACCGTGTGTCTCCAGGCTTGGTGGTTGACCGGCTTGCCGGCGGCGGCGTGCGAGCACGTGATGGTGCCTCCGCGCGTTGCCCGCCGACCCTCCATGGTAGAGAGGCCGCGGGACCGGGTCAATTATGTCGGTGTAATATATGAACAGTTGTTCATATGTCAGCCTCGACCCATCCTCAGCCTCGCCACCCTCGGACCGTTTCAGTCCCTGCACCTCGCCGGCGCCCGGCGCGCGACGCGGCGGTGCCGCTGTCTGCCGAGACGGCGCAGGCTCTCGCCGAGACCTTCCGCGTGCTGGGCGATCCCACACGGATCAGGCTCATCGCCGCGATGGCGCTCACCGAGCGCTGCGTCGGCGATCTGGCTGCGCTCGTGTCGATGAGCGAGTCGGCCGTCTCGCACCAGCTCCGCATGCTTCGCGCGGCGCGGCTCGTGCGCACGCGGCGCGCGGGTCGGCAGGTGTTCTATACGCTGGATGACGGGCACATCCTGGCGCTCTTCCAGCAGGGCCTGAGCCACGTGCACGAAGGTGCCGTGGCATCGGCGCCGCCGCGGCGGACGAGCCACGGAGACGAGCGATGAACGCCCCCGCGTGCTCGCGCTGTCTCAATCACCGCACCGCGACCTTCCACATCGCCGAGATGGACTGCGCGCATGAAGTGGCCATCCTCGAGAAGCGTCTCGGCGGGCTCGGTGGACTCATCGCGCTCGACGCGGATGTCCTGTCGCGGCAGCTCCGCGTGCACTTCGACGGCGCGACGCTGAGCGAGGCCGGTATCGCCGAGGCGGTGGCGCAGACGGGCATGCGCGCGTGGCCCGTCACGACGGGTGGCGACTCACCGCGCGTCGAAACGGGCGTGCCCTGGACGCTCGTGCTCGCTGCCGTGTCGTGCCTCGTCGCGATGGTGCTGTGGAGCAGCGGTGCGCGCGACATGTTCGTGCGCCTGGCGCTTGGCGTGGCGATCGTCCTCACGGCGCCCGGCACGATGCGCCGCGCGTGGACGGCCGCGCGCGGACGGCGGCTCGACATCCACGTCCTGATGACGCTGGCTGTCGCCGGCGCACTCGCCATCGACGAATGGTTCGAGGCCGCGACGGTGCTGGTGCTCTTCGGCGTGGCGCAGGCGCTCGAAGCGCGCAGCCTCGCACGCGCGCGCCGCGCGATTGCCGACGTGCTCACCATCACGCCGCCGACAGCGGATCTGCGCAGGACATCGGGCGAGACACGCGCGGTGCCCGTCGAGCAGGTCGCCGTGGGACAGCACGTGGTGGTCACACCCGGCGGCAGGCTGCCCCTCGATGGCCGCGTGATCGAAGGCGAGAGTGCCGTGAACCAGGCGCCCGTCACGGGCGAGTCGATCCCCGTCCCGAAATCACCCGGCGACGTCGTGTACGCGGG
>CAYRAE010000149.1:0-4975 GCA_964422175.1 uncultured Luteitalea sp.
GCCGCGCTCGAAGCGCAGTTGCAGTGCCTGGCGCCCGACTATCGCGCACGGTCGCTGGATGGCGTCCACGATCTGCTGCTGCGCATCGGCGACCTGAGCGCAGACGAACTGCGCACTCGCACCGTTCCCGATCTCGACTGTGTACCGCATGCCGGGGCCGGAAGTGCGCTCGTGCGCGCCCGGCGGGCGCTCGTACTGCCCATCGCGGGCGAGCAGCGCTACGTGGCCATCGAGGACGCGGCGCGCTATCGCGACGCGCTCGGCGTGCCCCTGCCACCGGGCATCCCCGAATCGCTGCTGACCCCACAGCCGCACGCGCTCCGCGATCTCGTGTCGCGCTTCGCGCGCACGCACGGCCCGTTCACCACCGACGGCGTGGCGGGGCGACTCGGGCTGGGGCGCTCCACCGCCGAACTCGCGCTCGCGTCTCTGCACGCGGAAGGCCGCCTGCTCGAAGGCGCGTTCCGTCCCGGCGGCCAGCATCGCGAGTGGTGCGACAGCGGCGTGCTGACGTCGCTGCGACGACGGTCGCTCGCGAAGCTGCGATCCGACGTCGAGCCCGTCGAACTGCCCGTGCTCGGCCGCCTGCTCGCACAGTGGCAAGGCATCACGCACAGGCGCCGCGGTCTCGACGCCCTCCTCGACATCGTCGAATCGCTGCAGGGATTGCCCCTGGCGGCGTCGATCCTGGAGCGCGAGATCCTGCCCGCGCGACTGCAGCGTTACCAGCCCTCCGACCTCGACGCCCTGATCGCGGCGGGGGAAGTCGTGTGGACAGGCGTCGAACCGCTCGGCGAGCGCGACGGCCGTATCGCCCTGTTCCTCGCCGATCACGTGGGTGCGCTGTGGCGCGGGATCATCCAGCCTCCGGATCGCAGCGACCTGTCGCCGCGCGAGGAGGCGATTCTCGAGATGCTCGCCTCGCGCGGTGCGCAGTTCTTCGGCGCGCTCCACGACGCGGCAGGCGGCGGCTTCCCTCAGGAGAGCGTCGACGCGATCTGGTCGCTGGTCTGGCGGGGGCTCATCACCAACGATACGCTGCAGCCGCTGCGCGCGCACGTCGGCGCAGCCATCAGGGAGCGCCGCAGTCGAGCGCCGCGGCCGTTCCGATCGCGGCGATCCGCGCCGCCGGCCGCTGAAGGGCGCTGGGCGCTGGTAGCCGAGCATCGCGAACCCGTGACGCCGACGATGTGGAGCGCGGCTACAGGTCAGCAGTTGCTCACGCGATACGGGATCGTCACGCGCGAAGTAGCGTCTGCGGAGACCCTGCCAGGCGGATTCACGGCGATCCACGACGTCTTCCGGACGCTGGAAGAGAGCGGGCGCATCAGGCGCGGGTACTTCGTGAACGGCGTCGGTGCCATGCAGTTCGCGATGCCGGCCGCCGTCGACGCGCTGCGCGCACTCAGGACGCCGCCGGAGGAACCCGAGATCGCGGTGCTGTCGGCGACCGACCCCGCCAATCCGTACGGCGCCCTCGTGAAGTGGCCCGAGCCGCCACCAGGCGCGAGTGGACGAGGGCCCACACGCAGTGTCGGTGCGCGCGTGGTACTCGTGGACGGCCATCTCACCGCGTGGCTCGCTCGCGGACTCCGGTCGCTGCTGGTGTGGCTGCCCGAGCACGATCCCGATCGCACCCGGCACGCGACAGCACTGGCGAGTGTCCTGCTCATGACGGGCACGGATCCCGACCAACGATCGGCTGCCGTGGTGCTCGCGGAGATCAACGGCGGTCCCGCACTCGACGCCCAGGTGCGGCCGTATCTGGAAGCGGCTGGCTTCGTCGCGACATCGCAAGGCCTGCAGCGGCGCGATCCATCAGCGGGACCATCGGCAGTGCCGCAACAGCGACGCCCAGGCCGGTGGGGCGCATCGTCTACAGGGTCGCCCGTCGCCGACGGCGAGGACGCAGACGATGCCTGAAGGCGACACGATCTATCGCGCCGCGCGCACACTGCACCGCGCGCTGGCCGGGCATGTCGTCACGCGTTTCGAGACGCAGTATGCGCAACTCGCACGCGTCGACGACGATGCGGCGATCGTCGGTCGCATGGTGGAACGCGTGTCGTCGAGGGGCAAACACCTGCTCATGTCCTTCTCGAGCGGTTCCAGGGGCGCAGGGCCGCTCGTCCTGCGCACGCACATGCGCATGTCGGGGTCGTGGCACATCTACCGCGTCGGAGAGGCGTGGCAGCGATCAGCGATGTCGGCGCGCATCGTGATCGGCACCGACACGTTCGTCGCCGTGGCCTTCTCGGTCCCTGTCGCGGAGTTCGTTCCGGCGTCGGCACTCGATGACGACGAGGCCATCGTGCGGCTCGGACCTGATGTGCTGTCGCCGGCGTTCGATGCCGCCGCAGCCGCCGCACGCCTCGCAGCCAGCGATCGCCTCACGGCCGCAGAAGCGTTACTGCACCAGCCGACGGTCTCCGGCATCGGCAACGTCTACAAGAGCGAAGTCCTGTTCCTGGCGGGCATCGACCCTTTCGCCGCGCCAACTCGCGTCTCGGTCGAACAGTGGACGCGCACGATGGAACACGCACAGGCGCTCATGCGGGCCAACGTCATCGACGCCGCGGAGACGGGTATGCCGTCACCTCACGATCGGCGTCGCACCACGGGGCGTCAGGATCCCGCCGCGCGGTATCACGTCTATCGACGCGAGGGACACGCGTGTCGACGATGCGGCACGCGCATCCTGATGCGTCACCACGGCGAACACAATCGGTCCACGTACTGGTGTCCGGCGTGCCAGGGGTTGTCGCCGGCCGGATGAATCCGGCGGCCACACCTCATGTCGCCAGGATGGCTTTGAACGCGGCGATGGCGGTGGTCATCTCGTCGGGGGTGCCGAAGGAGATGCGGGCCTGCGTGGCGAGAGGGGGGAACGGGCGGCCGATGAGGACGCCGCGCTCGCGACAGGCGGCACCGAAGTCGCGGACGTCGCGGCGCACGTCGACCATCACGAAGTTGGCCTGCGACGGCACTGGCGGGTAACCCATCTCCGTGAGCGCCTTCACGAGGCGCGCACGCGCTTCGCGATTGAGTGCCTGCTGCCGCGCGAAATACGCCGTGTCGTCGAGCGACGCGATGGCGGCCGCGACCGACGCGCAGGCGAGCGTGCCGCTGCCCGCGCACAGGCGCAGGCGCTCGAGCGTGTCCGGATGACCGATGGCGTAACCGATGCGCATGCCCGCCAGACCGTGGATCTTCGAGAACGTCCGCAGCACGACGAGGTTGCGCCGCTCGGCGGCCAGCGACGCCACCGACCCGTATGCCGGATCGTCGGCGCAGTCGAAGTACGCCTCGTCGATCATCACCACCGTCTCGGGCGACGCCGCGGCGATGCGCTCGATGAACGAGACGATGGCGGTCTTCGGATGGAAGGTCCCCGTGGGGTTGTCGGGATTGCAGACGTAGACGAGGCCGGCGCCTTTGCCCTGCTCCGCCATGCGGTCGAGATCGATCGTGAGCGCCGGCGTCAGCGGCACCATGCGCACGGGCATGCGCAGCGCCCCTGCGGTGCGGACGGGCGTCTCGAACGTCGGCGTCGCGGCCACGAGCGGACGTTCGGCCGTGACCCACGCGAACACCGACGCCCGCAGGAGATCGCCGGATCCCGCCGCCACGAGCACTGACGCGGCCGATATGCCCTGCATCGCCGCCACGCGTCCCGTCAGCAGGCTTGGCGATCGCGAGTAGCGGTTCCCGTCATCCAGCAACGCGCGTTCGACGGCGGCGACGACGCGCGGGCCCGGGCCGTACGGACTCTCGTTGCTGCCGAGGCGAATCATGCCAGGCGGAATCTGCGGACGGTCCTGTCCTGCCGCGTGCGCGGCGGTCATCGCCTCGAAGCCCCGGGCCGAGAGCGCCGCACCGCTCACCGTCGCGGTGACCTGTCCCATGCGGCGGACGAATCCGCGTCGTGTCAGAGCCATGTGTGTCGATCCTCGGAGTGATGGCGCCGGAGGGTGACGTCGTTGGTGCCTTAGTATGCGCCGGTCGAGGCGCGTCCGCGCCTGCCGTTCACGGGCGCGGCTGAAGCGTGCTCGCGGCATCTGGGTCGGCATCGACCCACAACGCGCGAGCCTGCGCGATCGTCTCCTCCGCCTCGTGCGTGTGACCGAGACGCCGGTACGCCTCGGCGAGACCGCGACGGGCCTGCACGCGTCGGGGCCATTCGGCGATCACGTCCCTGTAGCGTTCGACAGCCGCCGCGTAGCGATCCGTCGTCAGCAGCAGATCCGCTTCGACCTCCCGAGCCAGCACCACCGGCGCGAGCCGTTCCTCGCCGGCGTTCAATCGCCGTTCGAGATCGTGCGCGGCGTCGAGCAGCATCTGCATCTCGTCGCGTTCGTACTGCGCGCCAGCCATCGTCCCCTGCACGATGAGACGCGCGCGTTCCGCTTCGCTCACGGGACCCGCGGCGCGAGCCAGGTGCGTGAGCCGATCCAGTTCGGCGCGCGCCTGCGCCTGCAGGCCCGTGTCCTGACGGGCCCACGACGCGCGTGCCGCCGCGACACCGCGCACGAGCGGACCGACCCAGGGCAGCACCGACTCCCGTGGCAGCGCGACTGACGCGAGCGTGGACCACTGGGCCCCATCGACGAGACGCGTGGCGTCGCTGCGCAGGATGAGTGCGTCCCATGCGTCGCGATCACCGGGGTCGAGAACGAGGCCGGCACGACGGGCTGTCGTCAGCCGCGCGTCGGCGTCGCGCCAGCGCCCTTCATCGAGGTCGCGCTGCACGCAGCGCACCAGCCTGAGCTGCGCGTCAGGCAGCAGGTCGATGGGGAGCAGTCGAGGCTCGGCGGCCGGTACCGGACAGCCGGAGAGCGGAGCGAGTCCCTGATTTCCGGCGGAAAACCTGTCGTTTCCGCGAACCGGCACGAAGGCACCGCTCAGCGCCACGGCCAGCAGCGCACTGCCGGTCAGGGCTCGCCGAGCAACGCCGTCCATGCCGGGATTATGAACC
>CAYRAE010000149.1:5075-8622 GCA_964422175.1 uncultured Luteitalea sp.
TTCACCGTCCGGCTGTTCGAGGACGAGGCGCCGAAGACGGTGGCCAATTTCGCCGGTCTCGCCGAGGGCACCATCGAGTGGCAGGATCCTGTCACGCGACAGCCCCTCAAGCGGCCGTTCTACGACGGGTTGATCTTCCACCGCGTGATTGATGGGTTCGTCATCCAGGGCGGCTGCCCGATGGGCAACGGCATGGGTGGTCCGGGATACACGTTCGGCGACGAGTTCCATCCGTCGCGTCGTCACAGCAAGTCCGGCATCCTGTCGATGGCCAACGCCGGGCCCGGCACCAACGGCAGTCAGTTCTTCGTCACGCTCGGCCCCACGCCGCATCTCGACGATCGGCATGCGGTGTTCGGCGAAGTGATCTCGGGGATGGACGTGGTCTCGCGCATCGGCCACGTGCCCACGGGCCGCGGCGATCGTCCCGTGAAGGACGTGGTCATCGAGTCGATCAAGATCGAGCGCGTCGACGCGTAGCTCTCACCCCACCACCGCCCGCACGCGCGCGATCAGGCGATCGGGCGCGAAGGGCTTCTGCAGGAACGGACGTCCTGCGTCGATGATGTCGCGCTGCACGAGCGCGTGATCGGCGTAGCCCGACATGAACAGGACATGAACGTGGGGGCGCTCGGCCCCCACGCGCTTGGCCAGTTCCAGGCCGTTGAGGCCCGGCATCACCACGTCGGTCAGGAGCAGATCGATCCCACCCGCGTGCTGCGACGACAACAGCAGCGCCTCCTCGGCATCCTGCGCCGACAGCACCACGAGCCCTTCCCCTTCGAGCACGCGCCGCACGAGGCGCAACACGGACGCTTCGTCCTCCACCACCAGCACCACGGGCGGTCCGATACGCACGACCGGCGGCGGTACCAGGGACGCCTGCGTCGCGGCCCCCTGCTGCTCTTCGTAGTAGCGCGGCAGCACGATCTCGACGCGGGTGCCGACGTCGGGCGTGCTGTCGAGCGTCACCGCGCCGCCCGTCTGGCGCACGATGCCGTACACGGTGGGCAGTCCGAGTCCCTGCGCGAGCGGCCTTGTGGTGAAGAAGGGCTCGAAGGCGCTGGCACGCGTCGCGTCCGACATGCCCGTGCCGGTGTCGGCCACCGTCAGCGTGACGGCCGGGCCGCGGCGCACCTCCAGCGTGCGCGCCCGCTCATCGTCCAGCATCCCGAGCGTGATCTCGATCGAGAAGGTCCCGCCATCGGGCATGGCGTCCCTGGCGTTGGCGGCGAGACTGAAGATCGTCTGCTCGATCTGGCCCGGATCGGCGAATACCTCGACGGGCTCGTCGGGGACGCGGATCTCGACCCTGACCTGCTCGCCCATCAGCCGCGCCAGCATCTTCGACATGTCGCCGAGCATCACGCCGATGTCGACGATCTCGGGCTGCATGAGCTGGCGCCGGCTGAACGCGAGCAACTGACGCGTCAGCGATGACGCACGAATCGCGGCGTTGCGGATCTCGTGCAGGTCGAAGCGCCGGGGATCGCCGATCTCGAACTGCGTGTCGAGCAGGTCGCAGTACCCGACGACGGCCGTCAGCAGGTTGTTGAAGTCGTGCGCGATGCCGCCGGCGAGACGGCCCACCGTGTTGAGACGCTGCGCCTGCCGTACGGACTCTTCGAGCTTTCGCTGATGCGTCGCGTCGCGGAACCGCCAGAAGTGGACGCTGGTCCTGCCGCGCTGATCGATGGGCGAGTACGACCATTCCAGCGTGCGGCCGTCGGTCGTGGTGAGCGTCTCCTGCGCGGGCCCGGCATTCGGCACGCGACTCGCCGTCAGGCGCGCGTCGAGCCCGGCGCTCTCGTCGAACGCCGCCGACGCCGCCGCCCACACCGATTGTTGCGGACCTTCCTTCAGCGGCACGGTTCCCGTGTCGCCGAAGAGCGCGACCCACGCCGCATTGACGACGCAGGCGCCGCCTTCAGCCGCCTCGAGACACGCGGCCTCAGGCAGGTGCTGGATGAGCGGGATGAACGGCGTCAGCGATGAAGCGTGCGATCCGGTCCACATGTCGTTCTCAGTTCGGGCATTCCCAGTGGCGCGACACCCGGCGGACGCGCGCGAGCAGGCATCGGTGCAGGAGGAGGTCGATCGCCGCCAACCCGGCCACGCCAACAAGTGTACGCACGACGTTCGCGTAGAGATACGGCCGCCAGAACGGAATCGTCGAGATGATGACCATCGTCGGCGCCATGAGGAGCAGGAGGGCGAACGAGCGCGTGCCCTGTCGCGTGGGCTGCGAGAACGGGAGCGCCGGATTCAGCAGCAGATCGGCGGTCAACAGGGCGTGCGACAGGAGTCCGACGACAACGCCGTGCGCCAGCAGTTCGAGCGGCGGACGCGGATACAGCCATCCGAGGATCGCCAGGACGAGCCCCAGATACGGCAGCAGGAACCGCGTGACCACGGTGCTCTTCAACGCGACGACGATGGATTCGAAGGACGTGGGAGCCGCATGGAACACCCAGCCCGCCCGCCACGATTCGCTGTAGACGAGGAACTGCCGCAGCATCACCGGGAAGAACAGGACCGCGTAGTAGACCAGCAGCGGCTCTCGCTGCATCACCTCGGGCCCGTCCGAATCGCTGAATCCCGCGAACAGGTAGATGACCGTCAGCGGCAGGATGCCGAGCACGCCGAGCCTGAACTTCTGGTCGGTGCGGAACTGGGCGGCGGCGAGCAGCCCGATGGCCTGATGCGCGCGCCCGAACGGCGACCATCGCGGCGCCGGCAGCGTTCCCCGTCGAGGCCGGTCCACGAACATCGTCGACAGGCGATCCGCGTACGTGAGCGTGAGCCGGCTGCGGACCAGCAACGCGGCGCCGATGAGTGCCGCGAGGGGCGCGACGGCCGCGATGACGTCGAGCCCGGTCCCGCGTCCCTCGGCCAGCTCGATCCAGGCCGCGAACCAGGCCGCGGGATTCACGTATGCCCACGACGACTTGTCGAACGCCAGGGCGTCGAGGCTGCGCGTCGACCGCGACAGCACGAAGAAGCCGCCGATGAAGACGAACGAGAGGGCGAACTGCAGATAGCCCAGGGCGCGGTGCAGGCGGCCGGCGGGAATGATCTGCACGAGGGTCAGGAACAACAGGATGACGGCCAGCGGCACGAGGATCGCGCACAGGATCGCGGCGGCGAGACTCGTGAACGCCGCGGCGAGCGATCCGCCGAAGTCGCGATAGACGTAGGCCACCGTCGGCAGGAGCGCGAACGGCGCCGTGAGCATCAGCGAGAACCCGACCACCGACGTGAGGCGCGCGACGAAGAACGTCCGGCCGTCGACAGGACGCGGCGCGAGCTGCACGTGGTCGTCGGGCGAGAGCACGATGCTGGTGAAGTCCACGAGCAGCGCGAGGCCCAGCGTGGCGAGCAGCAGCGAATAGTAGATGGTGCTCGTGGCGAAGACGTTGGGCAGCGCCACGATGAGCGCCGCGCAGAAGCCGCCGTACACGAGCTGCGACAGCAGCGCGCCACCGAAGCTGCCGACCGCCGCGCGCGACAGGCGAATCCCGGTGCCCGTCATCTGCCTGATGTCGCT
>CAYRAE010000150.1:0-6243 GCA_964422175.1 uncultured Luteitalea sp.
CCCGCTCGCGCTCGTCGACATCGCGCTGGCGAGCCGTCTCGACGTGGCGCTGGCGTCGGCGCTCGTTGCGCGCAGCTCGGCGGCATGCGTCGCGGGACCCGATGGCGACGCGTGGCTCGCGCGACTGCTGGCGGGCCTGCCTGTCGTGCGCGACGCGGTACTGACGGCCGACCACGACGAGACGCCGGCTGCCCTGCGGCGCGTCCATCTCGGCCTGTTCGAGCCGTCTGAACCTGTGGGTCGCGAGCGGCCCGGTGACGCGTCGGTCGACTTCCTCTCCGCGCCGGGAGAAGGGCGGGAGTCCGTCGAGGCCGTACGCATGGTTCTCGCGCACGCGGAGCAGGGGACGCCCTTCGATCGCATGGCGGTGGTCATGCGCGCGCCGGAGCTGTACGCGAGTCACCTCGAAACAGCCCTGCGCCGTGCAGACGTTCCCGCCGTCTTCGGACGAGGCACTCGTCGTCCGGACCCGGCCGGACGCGCGATGCTCGCGCTGCTCGCGTGCGCGGCGGAGGATCTGTCCGCGCGTCGCTTCGCCGAGTATCTGTCGCTCGGACAGGTACCACTGGTGAGAAGGACGAGGACCGAGTCCGTTCCGGACGAGGCAGAGACGCTGGGCATGCGCGAGATGGAACGCTCGCCGGCGGTCGGTGCAGGCGAGTTGCTCGAGGAGCCGGAACCTGACGCGCCGCGTCGTCTCTCGCCCTGGCGTTGGGAAGCCATCCTGAACGACGCGCAGGTGATCGGCGGTGCCGATCGCTGGCGTCGTCGATTGGAGGGACATCGCGAGCAGCTGAAGGTGCGCGCCGATGCCGCGTTGAAGGACGATCCGAGCTCGCCGCGCCACGCGTCGCTCATGCGAGAGGTGGCGTGGACCGACGAACTGCTGGCGTTTGCAGGCGCGGCGATCGGCGAGATGGCCGTATGGCCGCGCGTGGACGACTGGGGCGGCTGGATTGCGCGGTTGTCGGCGCTCGTGCCCCGCGTCATCGCGCGGCCCGATCGCGTGCTGGCGGCGCTCACCGAATTGCAGCCGCTCGCTGGTGTCGCCGACGTGAGCCTCGACGAGGTGCGGGACGTGTTGCGCGATCGCCTGACGCAGCTTGCCGTTCCGCCGCCGGCGCACAGGTACGGCAGTCTCTTCGTCGGTACGCCCGATCAGGTGCGCGGTCGCACGTTCGACGTCGTGTGCGTGCTCGGGTTGTCCGAGCGTGTGTTCCCGCAGCGCAGCCGCCAGGATCCGTTGCTGCTCGATCGCGAGCGCGCGCGGGTGTCGCCGGACCTGCCGACAGACGATGCGCGCGTGGCAGCGGAACGTCTTCAGCTGCGCCTGGCGACAGGAGCTGCCTCTCGCGCGCTCGTCGTGTCGTACGCATCGATGGAGACGGCGCAGGCGCGCCCGCGCGTGCCGTCGTTCTATGCCATCGACGTACAGCGTGCCGTCACGGGGCGCGTGCCGGGCTACGAATCGCTGATGCGTGAGGCGCAGCAGCGGAGCGGTGCGCGCTTGTCGTGGCCGGCGCCGCAGGATCCCGCGTCGGCCATCGACGCGGCCGAACATGACCTCAGCATGCTCCAGCGCCATCTGCGCGGGCCCGACACGGATATCGCCGGACGTGCCCGGTATCTCTTCGAGCTGAATCCGGCGCTGCGTCGATCGCTGCTCGCGCGACATCAGCGACTGGCGCGCGCATGGTCGCCGCATGACGGACTCGTTGCCGCCCCCGAGGCGCTCGCGAGGCACCGATTGCACGCGCGCGCGTATTCGGCGTCGGCGTTGCAGCGCTTCGCGTCGTGTCCGTATCAGTTCTATCTGTCGACGATCCTGCGGCTGCACCCGCGCGAAGAGGCTGCGCCGCTCGTCACGCTCGATCCACTCACGCGCGGCTCGATGGTGCACGAGATGCTGGCCGAGATCATGCGCGAGCTGATCGCGCTGGGCTGGGCGCCGCTTGCTGAGGCGCATGTGACCGAGGCGCAGGCCGTCGCCGACGACGTCGTCACGCGCACCGCCGGCGAGTATCAGGATCGCCTCAGTCCACCGATCGTGCGGGTGTGGGAAGACGCCGTCGCGGCGATTCGACGCGACATCCACGAGTGGATTCGCCGGCTGCCGGCAGACGGCGCGCGATGGACACCGGCGCGCGTGGAGATCGGCGTCGGGTTCAGCGGTGGATTCGGTCGCGACGAGGCCAGTCATCGCGAGGACGTGATCCTGCCCGACGGCACGCGGCTGCACGGCGTGGTCGACCTGCTCGAACGCGGCGGCGACGAGGAATGGCGCATCACCGACTACAAGACGGGGCGCCATCGGCTGCCCGATTCCGCGGTGGTCAACGGCGGACGCACGCTGCAGCCGATCCTGTATGCGATGGCCGTCGAAGCGGCGTTCGGGGGGCGCGTCGCGGCCTCGCGGCTCTACTACTGCACCGAAGACGGCGGGTTCGAGGACCACCCGTGGGCGGTTGCCGGTGTCGTGGGCGAGCAGACGCGGCGACAGGGACTCGAGGTGCTCGCCATCATCGATCACGCGATCCAGGATGGCCAACTGCCTGCAGCACCCGCCGACGAGGCCTGCACGTGGTGCGACTTCGCGACGGTCTGCGGTCCCGGGGCGCAGGGCGTGCCCGCACGCAAGGACCCGCGCGCCCTGGCGGAGCTGCGGCACCTGCGGAGGATGAAGTGACGCGCGATCGACGCACGCTCGTCGACGATCCGGATCGTGAGCGCATTCGCAACGATCTCGACACGACGCTCGTTGTCGAAGCCGCGGCGGGCACCGGCAAGACGACGGAGCTCGTGGCGCGCATGGTGAACACGCTCGCGGAAGGCCGCGCGCGCATCGGCGAGATCGTGGCCGTGACGTTCACCGAGAAAGCCGCTGGCGAATTGAAGCTGCGCCTGCGCGAAGAGATCGAACTGGCGCGCGAGCGCCGCGAGGGCGACGCGCGCACACGCCTCGAAGACGCGCTCGCGCACCTGGAGGACGCGCACGTCAGCACCATCCACGGCTTCTGCGCCGATCTCCTTCGCGAGCGGCCCGTCGAGGCAGACGTGGACCCACGCTTCGAAGTCCTGCTGGAGCCCGTGGCGGCGCAGCTGCTCGACGGCGTGGTCGACGAGTGGTTGCGCGAGACCCTCGGAGCGCCGACAGAGGGTGTGCGGCGCGTACTCCGTCGTGCGCACCGCGACGAGGAGGGCGAGGCGGGTCCGCGAGCGGCGCTGCGAAAGGCCGCGCACGCACTCGCGGAGTGGCGGGACTTCGACGCCCCGTGGCGGCGCGACCCGATCGATCGCCGCGCGCTCATCGTCTCGGCGCTCGACGCGATCCATGCGTTCGCGGCCGTCACCGAGAAGGGCCCCCGGGGCGACAACTTCCGTATCGACACCGCGCCGATTCGTCGGTTCAGTCGACGGCACGCGGCGTCGATTCCCGATGGACCCGCCGGTGAGGACGCGCTCGACGCCGTCGAGGCGCTGCTCGATCCGCTGGTACGCGACAAGGCGTTCACGCGTTGTCGAACGGGGTTCGGCAGCACGTTCGCCGAGGGCATACCGCGCGCCGACGTGAAGGCGGCGCACGCACAGTTGAAGGCACTTCTCCAGGACACGACGATGGCGCTCGGCGCCGACCTGGCGGCGTGCCTCCAGCGTGAGCTGCAGCCGTGTCTCGTGCGATACGAGGCGGCCAAGCAGGCGCGCGGTGCACTCGACTTCACCGACCTGCTGACGCGCGCCCGGGATCTGCTGCGCGACAACGCCGGCGTGCGCGCCGATTTCCAGCAGCGCCATCGCCGGTTGTTCGTCGACGAGTTCCAGGACACCGACCCGATTCAGGCCGAGATCCTCCTGCTGCTCGCGGCAGACGACGTCGGCCAGTCCGACTGGACGCGCGTCGCGCCCGTCCCCGGCAAGCTCTTCATCGTCGGCGATCCGAAGCAGGCGATCTATCGGTTCCGTCGCGCTGACGTCGATACGTACTGGCGCGTGAAGACGCAGTTGCTGGCCACGGGCGGACATGCGTGTCAGTTGCGCACGTGTTTCCGCAGCGTGCCGGCGCTGCAGCGAGCCGTGAATCACGTGTTCGCGCAGGTGATGCAGGGAGGGCTCGACGCCTCGCAGGCCGACTACGTGGCGCTCGAACCCGTCCGCGACGATGCCGTCGCGCAGCCGGCCCTCGTCGCGCTGCCGGTGCCGCGGCCGTATGGCTCGAAGTACATCAGTCACGACGCCATCGAGGCATCGCTGCCAGACGCGACGGGCGCGTTCATCGAATGGCTGGTTCAGGAGAGTGGCTGGACGGTCTCCGAACGCGCGCCGGGCGGCGGTGAGCGGCGCGTGCCGATTCAGGCACGGCACATCGCCATCCTCTTCCGGCGCTTCACGAGTTGGGGTATCGACGTCACCCGGCCGTACGTCGAGGCGCTGGAGTCGCGGCAGGTGCCGCACCTGCTCGTGGGCGGACGCAGCTTCCACGAGCGCGAAGAGGTCGACGCGCTGCAGGCCGCGCTCTGCGCGATCGAGTGGCCCGACGACGAACTGTCGGTGTACGCGACGTTGCGCGGCGGCTTCTTCGCGTTCCCCGATCACGAACTGCTCGCCTATCGCGACGCGCATCACGGCCGCCTCGATCCGATGGCTGCGACGATCGCGCCGTCTCCTGATTCCGATCCGTCCGAGTCCGGTGGGGGCGACGCATGCGTCGCCCCTGCGACGGGAGGAGACTCTGCCCGTTCGACGGAGGGTATCGACGATGCCCTCCGATTGCTGTGGTCGCTGCACCGTGCGCGCAATCGCGTGCCCGTGCAGGACACGCTGCAGACGCTGCTGCGCGCGACGCGGGCGCAGGCAGGACTCGCGCTGCGACCCGGAGGAGAGCAGGCGCTGGCGAACGTGCTGCATGTGGTCGAGCTCGCGCGGCAGTACGAAGCGAGGGAAGGCGCGTCATTCCGCGGCTTCGTGCAGCAGTTGCTCGACAGGGCGTACACCGAGGCGGCCGAGACGCCGATCCTCGAAGAGGGCAGCGACGGCGTGCGGGTGATGACGGTGCACAAGGCCAAGGGCCTCGAATTCCCCGTCGTGATCCTGGCCGACATCACGTGCCGGCTGGCGTCGGATCGGCCCACGCGCGCCCTCGTGCCGTCGCGCGGAGCGTGCGTGCAGACCATCGCGGGCTGCACGCCCATCGAGCTCGTGGAACTGCGCGACGTCGAAGTGGCGCGCGATCGCGCCGAAGGGCACAGGCTCGCGTACGTCGCGGCGACGCGCGCGCGCGACCTGCTGGTGATCCCTGGCGTGGGCGACGAGCCGTACCCGAATCCGCGACACGGCGAGAAGTGGATCGACGTGATGAATCGCGCGATCTATCCGGACGCACCATGGCCGTCGCCGCAGGATGCGATCGGGTGTCCGCCGTTCGGACGCGACAGCGTGCTCGAACGATCCGACGATCCCATCGCCTCGCACGCCACGCCCATCAGGCCAGGCCGCTACACGCTCGGCGAGCCTGGTGCGTCGTTCGACGTCACCTGGTGGGATCCGTCGCGCCTGCACCTCGACGCGGTGATGACGTTCGGCGCGCGGCAGCGCGCGCTCATCGACAAGGCGGCCCCTGACGAGCGCGTCAGTGACGGGCTGGAAGCGGTGGACTACTGGACGCAGTTGCACGAGCGGCGACTCGAACAGGGACGGCGGCCGTCGATGCGCGTTGCACGCGTGACGCAGGCGGCGAGAGACAGCGAGCCGTCCGATGTGGATGTCGACGTCGTGTCAGTGGGATCGACGGCGCCTCGCAGCGGCGGACGCCTGTTCGGTGCCCTGGTCCATGAAGTACTTGCCATCGTCGCGCTCGATGCGTCGGATGCCGACATCGAGGCAGCCGTCGCGTTCAAGACGCGAGTGCTTGGTGCGCATGACGTCGATCGCGCAACGGTCGCCGCCGTGGTCCGCGACACGCTGCGTCATCCGCTGGTCGACGCCGCCGCGCGCGCGCACGCCGTCGGCCGCTGCCGCCGCGAAGCCGCCGTGACGCTGCGACTCGACGACGGGACGTGGGTGGAGGGGCAGTTCGACCTGGCGTTCGAGGACGAGGCGGGCTGGACGGTGGTGGACTTCAAGACCGACGCCGACCTTGACGCGTCGCTCGATGCGTACCGGCGGCAGGTAGGGCTCTACGCGCGTGCGATCGCCACGGCCACGGGCCGTCCGGCCCGCGCCGTGTTGATGCGTGTGTGAGGTGGCAGG
>CAYRAE010000150.1:6343-8614 GCA_964422175.1 uncultured Luteitalea sp.
GCGCGCTGCGTGCTGACCTTCTGTTCCTGGAGGAACTCGCGGATCTGCGGGCGCAGCTGCGTCACGTCGCCGCGGATGCGCGCGCGGTTGGCCTCGACGAACGCGTCGATCTCGGCCTCGGTGACGGCGGTCACCTTGCTCCGGATCTCCGCCTGCTCGAAGACCTCGAACGCCTGTCCGCGACGCGTGGCTTCCGCTTCGAGCAGGCGTCGCTCGATGAGCGCGTCGACCTGCTGCTTGCGCAGCTCGTAGATCTGCTCTTCGAGCCGCGCGATCTCGAGGCCCGCCGCCTTGCGGACGTCATCCTCGGTGATCGGCGCGCCGTTGACGGTGGCCAGGACCGCCGGTGAGCCGGGCGTCGTACGTGACGCGGCGGGTTGCGCCTGCGATGAGGGCGCGGCAGTACAGCCGCCGAGCACGAACACCGCCATCAACATCCACGTGGAACGCATGCGAGCTTTCTTCCTGTGTGCCGGACGGTCAGGGCCGTACGCGGCGCGAATCGTATCCGCGGGCCTGCAAGAGCTGCGGAAGGTTGTCGGTGCCGACCAGGTGCAGCGCCCCGACGGCGACGAAAATGGTCTCACGCGGCGCGGCCCGACGCAGCGCATCGATGCGATCGGCCATCCGCCTGTTGCGCTTGATCACGAGCTCCAGCTCCACCTTGCGCGCGAGCGCCGGATCACCCACGCCCTGGCTCATGGCCGATGCCAGCTTCTCATCGTCTCCGGCCAGATACCACTCGACGAGCGTGGACCCCGAGATGGCGAGACCGCCCTCGCTGCCCTCGCGAAGGGCCTCGTCCACGAGGGTCAGCTGCTCCGCTGCCGTGAAGGCATCGAACGTGCCGGCCTGTTCCGCGACGGTCTCGAGGCCTCCCACCGTCTTGCCCGCGGCTTGGGCGTCGGCGTACAGCTTGGCGTCGAGCGCGGGGCGGCCGGCCATCAGGTCCGGCAGGTAGTCCAGCGTGGCGAGTTGCGCGACGGCGGCCCATGGCCTGAGACGGTCGAGCAGCCCCGCCACGAGCGGCGCGATCTGCGGTGCGACGGGTGTCAACGCCGTGCGGACGCGCGTTTCGAGTCGTGCGAAGCGTGCCTCGCCGAGGATCGTGCGCAGCCGCTGCCCCTCGGGCAGCATGAGGGCCGCGGCGAGTTCCACCTGCCGGGCGGTGTCGAAGGGCACTTCGGTGACCACCCGATCCGACGCGTCGAAGGCGTCGCGCACCGCCTGCGGCATGTCGAGGACGCGTGCGTCGGGCAGGTGGATGGTGCCGAACAGCCAGAGCCGCTGACCCTCGATGTCGACCCGCCACAGCAACGGCGAGCGCTCGACGGCCACGCTGGCGGCTGGCCGCTCTCCAGAGACCAGCAACGCCATCAGCGTCACGGCCAGCGCCACACGCACCATTCGTCGTCCGCGCATCGAAACACTCATCGTGACACAGGTGCCTGTGTGGTCTCGGCCGCCCGCCTGGCCGCCGCTCGTCCGGCAAGCGTGCCGCTCGCCCATGCCCACTGGAAGTTGAAGCCGCCGATCCGTCCGTCCACGTCGCAGAGCTCGCCGCAGACGAACACGCCGGCATGGGTGCGTGCTTCGAGGTTCGCCGTGAGGGCCGACAAGGGGACGCCGCCTGCCGTGACTTCGGCGACCTCGAATCCGCGCGTGCCGGTAATCGGCACGCGGCAGGCAGTGGCCACGGCCACGAGCCGGCGACGCGCGTCGCGCGTCAGCGTCGCACCCGACTGCTCGGGATCGACATCAGCCATCTCGCACAGCGCCGCAGCCAACCGATCGGGCAGCGCAGGCGCGAACACACGCCTCACAGGGCGATTCCCGTGCGCCTGCAGCCGCCTGTCGAGATCCTCCGGCCTGCGCCCTTCCTCGTGGTAGGGCCGGCTTTCCTGGTAGGGCCGGCTCTCCGAGCCCGGCCCTTCGATTCCTCCGACCCAATCCACCAACAGCCCTGCTTCCGGATCGTCCTCGCGCGCGGCCTGCCACACGCGACTGACGTCGAGCACGGCTGGCCCCGAGATGCCCTGATGCGTGCAGAGCAGGGCGCCGCTCACGGTATGGAGGTGCCGTCCCGTCCCCGACACGACGGTGAGGCGCACATCCGTTGCAAGCCCGGACAGTGCGCGCAGCGGATGGCCGTCGGGCAGTGTCAGCGGCACGAGCGCAGGGAAGGTTCGCGGCGTCAGCGGCAGGCCGAGGCTCCCGGCCAGGGCATACCCCGCGCCATCGGAGCCCGTTTTCGGCACGCTCCTGCCTCCC
>CAYRAE010000151.1:0-8613 GCA_964422175.1 uncultured Luteitalea sp.
ACGTCCCCACCCTCATGCAGGAAGTGAAGACCATCGTCGAGACCGACAAGAAGAAACTGGGGAAGTGAACCGTCTGAACCCAGTCAGTCAAGGTGCCACTGGCGGGCGATGTCGCGTCTGACCCACAGATCGTAGGGCTGGCCGTACCGTCGCCCGAGGCTCTCGCGTCGCCACAGGAATCGCCACAGCGCGCCGGGATCGGGACGTGTCAGCCACGGGAGCCATGTGCCCCACGTGGTGAAGCGCACTTCGGTGGACGCGTGTGTGCCAGCCAGTGACGCATACGCGGCCGACGCCGACGTTCGTCGCGCGGGCACGAACACGAAGGGCAATGCCTCGCGTCCGTCGGCGTCCGCCGACTGCACGGCGCCGTCGAGCGCGCGCAGATACCAGTGTGCCGGCCACGCTGCCGGTTCCGCCACGCCGATGCAGGGCCGACCGCGTGGCACCAGCGTCTGACAATCGCGCGCGAGGCGCGCCATCAGCGCATGCGTCTCCGCGGCGTACTCCATCTGCACGAGGGGTTCGGCGGGATCGCTGCGCGACCATGTCGTTGCGCACACGGCACCCCAGACGGTGACGCCGCCAAGGGCGACGAGGCAGAGTCGCCAGCCGATGCGCAGCCGTGGCCATGTATCGGCAAGCGCCGGTGCGGCCAGCATCATCCACGGCAGTGCGACGTGGACCGACAGCCACGGGACTTTCTCGCCGGCATACGCGTAGAGCAGCGTCTGGGTGACGGCCAGCCACGCCCACCACGCCCCCGCCTCGTCGCCGACGCGGACGCGTGTCCGCGCGGTCCACCAGAGCAGGACGAGGAACAGCGGCAGCAATGCCAGGTGCGCGGGATGCGCGTGGGCGATGCGGTACACGGCGTCGCGTACGGGCCAGGCTGCGATCCCGATGACCACGCCCGCAATCGAGGCAACCGTCACGTCACGCGCCATCGTGCGAGGTGCCGGCCACGCCGCTCGTCCGACGGCCAGTACCGCACCAGCCACGAGCAGCGGTTCGTAGAGCAGGAGCAGCGCCGCGTAGTAGTGGAAGGGGCCGCCCAGTCTGGGATGCCTGTCGATCCCAATCCAGTGCGTGAGCCCGTCTACCGTCGCGGCGCGGATGGTCAGCCACGTCGCGTCCCACGACGACACAGACGCTCTATGTGCCCACCACGTCGTCACGAAGAGCGCCACGACGATCGCCAGCATCGCCGCCGCGACCGTGACCATCGTCGCTCGGGCGGGCATGGAGAGGGTAGGGCCGGCTCTCCGAACCCGGCCGAGGTCAGGGGCCGATCGGCCTTCCGCGCGGTACACCGCGGCGCGGACGAACGGCCACGTGGCGATCGCGCCCGCCAGGAACAGCGCGTTCAGCTTGACGCACCAGGCCGCGGCGAGCGCGATCCCGATGATCCACAGCGCGCGATCGGCTCGCCCTGTCGACCAGTACCAGCGCCCCCAGGCCATGACAGCCGTCGCCAGGAGGATGAGCGTGTCGTGCGCGTCGAAGCGCGCGTAGTACAGCCACGACGGCGACGCCACGACGAGCCCGGCCAGGACGATGGCCGAGGCGCGTCCATGTTCTCGAGCGGAAAGCGCCACCAATGCCAGTGCGGCGCCGATACCCGCGACTGCCGGTACGAGACGCGCCACCCACATGTCGCTGCCGAACAGGCGCATCGCGCCGGCCTGGAGATGATAGAGAAGCGGACCGTGATAGACAGGCGAGGCGCGATACCAGCCCTCGAACGCCAGCATCTCGGAGAACCACTGGTGGGTCATCTCGTCCTGATGCGGCAGACGCATGCCGAGTCCCGCGAGTCGCGTGACGACGAGCGCAGCGAACACGACGAGGAGCAGAGGCCACGTGCGCGACGCCGTTGCGGGTGTCGATCTACCGAACACGCCAGACCTCGGTGCCGTGGCTGTTCACCACGAGGTCGGCGATCGGCGCGAAACGCGACGAATCGAGCTCGGAATAGCGCCGCCGTTCCATCTCGCTCACGACGATGAAGTGGACGTCGGCTTCTCGCACCAGATGGCCGACTGCTGCCGGATCGCCTGTGTAGATACCGGATAGCACACCGCGTCGATGCTCGATGACCGCCTCCCAGGCAGTCCCTCGCCGCCACAGCGCTTCGTGCGCAGACCACCCGAGCAGCGACTGACGACCTGTCAGCGTCGCGATGCGCCCGGCGTAGCTGTATGCGTCATCAGATGCTTCCGCAATGACGGCATCGCGTGGCGCAGTGGTCCAGACGTGGCGAATGGCGTCCGCGTCACCAGGATGGCGTTGCGCGATGCCGGCAAGGCCGTCGAACCCGCGCACCGGCTCTCGCCGGCTCCAGAGCATTCCGACGGTCAAGAGCGATGACAGTCCGGCGACGCACGCCAGTCCGCTGAGGGCACACCTGGTCGCCATCTGCGTCCAGCGTGTACCTGACGTCCAGAGGACGTGTACCACGGCCGGCAACGCGAGGGCCGCCAGCACCATGGCGTGCAGATGCCACTTGAAGACCGTGTTGACGCGGCGGAAATGCCAGCCATACACGTCGTCCACCCAGACGCACTCGGCGATGAGGACGAGCGCCAGTGCCGACAGCGCGATCGCCGTCGGTGCGTCGCCGAGGCGCCCGCGCGTCAGATAGACCTGCCCCATGAGCACGACGATGATCAGGCGCACGCCCCACGGCGACCAGAACAGCGCGCAGGTGATGCCAACGACCCAGGCCATGGTGAGCAGCGGTCGCCTGGGACCGGTCAGCGGCAGGAGCATCGCGAATGGCGCGAACCACGTGGCGAGCACGAGCGTGAGCGCCCCGAGTGGGCTGCCGTCCGGCTCGACGCCCCATCGCATCGCCGGTGGGTCGACTGTCGTGACCGCGGGCCACGCCAGCAACGCCAGCGTGGCGGCGCCAGCCACCGCGGCTGCAACGATGTCGGTCAGTGGCCAGCGTCGCATCAACACGACCGTCCAGAGCGCGGCTACGAGCATCGGCAGGGTGTCCCACGTCGACGTGAGTGTTGCCGCCGTGGCGAGCATCGCGAGCGTGACCACGATCGGCACGCGGACCGACCGCTCGCGGTTGTCGTCACCGATCTCGTGGAGTCGGATCAGCAGTCCGACGATCGTCACGAGCAGCGGCAGGGCGAGGACGTGGCCGTGCAGGTCACCCCAGGTCAGGCTGAACAGCGGGAATTCGTTGATGGTGCCAGGAACCACGCGCGTGGCGTTCACCATCGTCGGTCGCTGGCCCGTACTCACCAGGGACGCCACCGGTGCCCAGGAACCGGCCGCGACGATCGTGGCGACAGCAATCCACCCATACGCAGTGCGCACGCGCGAGCCGACAGACCAGGCCGCACACGCAATCTGGGCGGGCAGCGTCGCGACGATCAGGTTGTAGGCAATCCAGGGAGGATAGCCGGCGAGTGCAGCGGTCGCGGCCCACCAGGCGTGGCCGGCGTGGTGGTAATTGACGACATACCCTGCCAGCCACGGATCGGCGGGCGGAATGCGTGCCTGACCGAGCACTGCCGCCAGCAGTGCGTGATCCATCGGGCGTTCGGTCCCGATGATGGTGGGCGACCAGGCGCGTACGCACGCCGCGGCCCCGAGCGTGAAGAGAAACAGCGCGTCGACGCGCAGGCATGTGCGCATCGACGGCCACGCGTTGCCACGTGTCTGCCATGTCGTCAGGGCGGCGGCCAGCACCAGGAGGCCGACCACAATGGCCGCCGTGCGGCCATCGACCCGAGCGCCAAGGCTGCCGGCGACCCACACCCCGGCACCGAGAAGGAACGGGCCGAGCACTTTCGCGAGGCCATAGCCCTGATCGGCCCATCCGCGCAGGAGCGGACGAACCACGAGGAACCCGGTGAAGCCCAGCAGCCACAGTATGGCCGTCCACGAGGCGAGCACCACCAGGCTCGCGCTGCCTGCCGGGAGGACGCTGGCGGCCGCCGTGGCGGCCATCATGCTAGAACTCTTCGAATGTGCCGAGTTGCGACCCCGGCGTCGTCGTCGGGCCCTGACGCGTCATGGTTGCCACTTTGCCCTGCTCGACGAGACGGGGTGCGACGTATGGCTTACGGACGGTGGCAGTCTGATTCGACATCGTGAATGTCCTTTGGCGGAAGCGGGCGATTCGCCCGTAAGCATAGACAAGCTCGGCCGGACTGTCATCTGTTTCCGCGAACTGAACATCTCAGAAAATCACCGTGCATCCCGAGCGTAGTCGGCCAGGATGCTCACCGTGGACGCCAGACTGTCAGGCCCGGATTGACGAGCCAGACGGGCCACCGGGCAGCGTTCCGCAAGTGTCGCGCACTGGTGCAGCGCCGCGGCGGCCTGTGCCGGCCCGAACGCCGTGCGACAGAACGCGTGCTCGACGAGCAGCAGGGCAGCCTCGACGGCTGCGAGGCGATCGAGGGACAACGACTCGCCCCAGGCCAGCGCGACGCACCCGCCAAGCGACCATCGATCGCGCGACGAGGGATTGACGGTGGTCGCGTGGACGAACTTGTCGGAGGACGCCCATCGCGCTGCGGTGCCGGGTGAGACGAGGGGCGCCGAGGCGAGGCGGACGAGCGCCGCGACAGGTCGTACGAGCACCTCACCGTCATCGGTGTAGTCGACCACCGCCAAATCGTCTGACAGCACGGCATGACCCGCCGCCGCGCAGGCGGCCGCCGTCGTCGACTTGCCCGTTCCGGAATCTCCCAGCAACACGACCGCGCGATCGTCGATCGCGATCACCGCACCATGCAGCACGAGGTGTCCCTGCTGCATGAGCGCGAGAGCCAGCGCCGGACCGAGCACCTGCTGGGAGACGTCGCCGTCGCTCGCACCGGCCTCGGGCCAGGCGATCACGCGGCATCCGCCTTCGATCAGAAACCGCCCGACACCGGCCACGGCGAATCGCACACGACTCGAGTCGGCCGTGCGACCCGCACCGTCGGCCGGACATGGCAGGCCCAGGCGCCAGCCGTTCTCGATGACGAGTGTCGTGGCACCTGCGGCTGGTGGGGCGAGTGCCGCTTCCGGCAGCACGAAGTCGGAAGTGATGTTCAGACCGGCCAGGCGGTACCGGTGAGGACACTCGTGTGCGGTCACGACGGGAGAGTCTGTCGCGGACGCCGCTGCCGTTCAACTGCTGACCTCCGGTAGACTCTGCCGGCGGTGCGTATCCCTTCACCGGCGTCCGAACGTCACCCTGTCGCGGGGCGCCTTGTCGTCATCGGCGCCGGACCGACGGGACTCGGCGCGGCGCTCGCCTGCGTCGAGCACGGACACCGGGACGTCGTGGTGCTCGAAGCCGATGACGGTCCTGGCGGCCTGGCCGGCAGCATGATCGATGCCGCCGGCTTCACGTGGGATCTTGGCGGCCACGTGCAGTTCAGTCATTACGAGCGCTACGACCGCTTGCTCGATCGCGCACTGGGCGACGCCTGGCTGCACCACACGCGAACCGCCGCCATCCGTCTGCTCGGACGCGACGTGCCGTATCCGTTCCAGCACCATCTCGACGCGCTGCCGGCCCGCGAGCGTCAGTGGGCCGCCGAGACGCTGGCCGCCGCGTCAGGCAGGCCCGTCGACGACAGCTTCGCCGCGTGGATGGACGCGACCTTTGGCGAAGGCATCTGTGCCCTGTTCCTCAGGCCGTACAACCGGAAGGTCTGGCAGCATCCCCTCGAAGACATGAGCGCCGCCTGGCTCGGCGAGCGCGTGGCACGACCCCGTACGGAGGACGACGCCCCGCGTTCGGGCTGGGGACCCAACGCCACGTTCCGTTATCCCGAACGCGGCGGGACCGGTGCCATCTGGAAGGGTGTGGCCCGGCTGCTGCCCGACACCATCGTGCGCACCGGATGTCGCGTCGTGGGCATCGATCCCGAGGGCAGGCGAATCACGCTTGCCGATGGGGAAGTTGTACCTTACGACACGCTGCTCAGCACGATGCCGCTCGATACGCTCGTCGCCTGCCTGCCAGACTCCTCGCCCGCGGTGAAGGCCGCAACGGCACGACTCGTGGCCAACACCGTGGAACTGGTCGGTGTGGGCGTTGGCCTGCCCGCCGATGAGGCGATGCGCCGCCGCACCTGGATGTATTTCCCCGAGGCCGGCAGTCCCTACTATCGCGTGACGGTGTTGTCCAACTACGCCTCGGCCAACGCGCCCGACGACGTCTCGTACTCACTGCTGACCGAGAGCGCGCATCCACGTGCCGACCGCGTGGATGGCGATGCGTTGGTCGAGGCGACATGCCGCGCGCTCGAGCGCGACGGGTTGCTGCCGCGCGGTGCGCCGATCCGATCCCTGTGGCATCGCACGCTGGTGCGCGGGTATCCCGTGCCGACGCGCGGGCGTGACGACGCGCTCGCGACGCTGCACGCGGCTCTCGCACCGTTCGGGATCCACACGCGTGGGCGCTTCGGCGGATGGAAATACGAGGTCTCGAATCAGGACCACAGCGTCATGCAGGGCGTGGAGTTCGTCGAACACTGGCTGCACGGCATGCCGGAGATGACGTACCCGAGACCGGCCGACGCGAATCGTACATATCATCGTGGCTGACCCGAACGCGATCAGCATCGTCATTCCAGCACGCAACGAGGCCGCGGCGATCGCGGGCGTGATCGAGGACTGCCGCGCGTTCGCGCGCGCGGCGGACGTGCGACACGAGATCGTGGTCGTCGACGATGCGAGTGACGACGACACGGCGCGACTCGTGGAAGATGCGGCGCGGCATGGCGACGTTCGCCTGATACGCCACGCCACGCGCCGCGGCATCGCCGAGACGTCGCACGCCGGACTGCTCGCGGCCCGGCACGACGTCATCTGCTATCTGGATGGTGACGGGCAGTTCTCGGCCGCGGCATTCGGACCGTTGGTCGATCGTCTGGCCGACGCCGACCTCGTGGTCGGGTGGCGGCAGGATCGCGTCGAGCGCGGATTGCGCAGGTGGGGCAGCCGTGTGTACAACGCCGCGACCCGTCTTGCCGGCGTACCACTCCACGACGTCAACTGCGGCTTCCGCGTGCTGCGTCGATCCGCGTTCACGAACGTGGCGACGTCCATCCAGTCGCGATCGTCGTTCTATTTCGCCGAACTCACGCTGCTCATCCAGACAACTGGCGGGCGTGTCGTCGAAGCGGCCGTTCCTCATCACGCCCGCATCGGCGGACGACCGTCAGGCGCCAGTCCATCGGTCGTCGTGACGCAGTTCGTCGATCTCGCGCGCTACATGTGGCGGGGATGGCGAACGCGCGAGACGCGCGCCGCGCTGGCGCCGCGCGGGCCGCGGTCAGAGGGCGCCGCCGTTGCAGTGGAGGCGGCGTCTCCGCTTACTGGCGACCACGGCATCGACGTGTCCCTGGTCGTGCCGGTCTACAACGAGGGCGGTACGATCGAGGCCTCTCTCGCAGAGTGGCTTGTCGTCCTGACCGATCGCGGACTGCGTGCGGAATGCGTGGTCGTCGACGACGGATCCACCGATGGAACGCCCGACATCCTGTGCGCGCTCGCCGCGCGCGACCCGCGGATTCGCCTGCACCGTCAGGTCAACGCCGGACATGGCGCTGCGCTGCTGGCGGCCTACAGGCGTGCGCGCGGTCACTGGGTCGTGCAGATCGACGGCGATGACGAGATCGGCGCGTCGTCGTTCGAGGCGCTCTGGGCGGCACGAGTGCCCGGTGGAATGGTGCTTGGTCGCCGTGCGCCTCGCGAACGTGCACCCGTGCGTCGCGTCGTCTCACGTGTGGCAGCGACGTGGTTCGGGTGGGCGACGGGAGTCGCGGCAAACGATGTGAACGTGCCGTACCGCCTGCTGCCCCGCGAACGACTGGCCGACTTTCTCGCTGTCGCACCCGACAGGCTCGTGGCGCCGAACCTTGCCCTGAGCATCCTTGCCGGCGTTCGCGGATGGGAGTTTCGCGAGGTGCCTGTCGTCGAGCGCGCGCGCCTGGCGACACGTCGAGGTCTTGGTGGTCGACGGCTGTGGATGACGGTATGTCGCGCGGCGTGCGAGAGCCTGGCCTTCCGCGCGCGCCTCGCGCGTCAGTCGCCATGACGTATCCTCGTCAGGTCATCCACGCCGGACGCCATGTCAGATCTACTGCCTTCCACCTGCTTCGCCGCCCGACCCGACGTCCTCAGTTCGCGCGTGGGCGCCAACGGCGTGATGCTGCTCGATCCCGCAGCGTCGATCTACCTCGGCACCGATGGTGTTGGCGCGTTGATCTGGCAGCGTCTCATGGTGGCGCCGCAAACGGTGGCGCAGTTGTGCGAGGCCGTCGAGGCCGAGTACGACATCGATGCCGCGACCTGCCGTGCCGACGTGGAGACGTTCCTTGGCGACCTGCTCGATCGCAACCTGATCGCGCGCGTGGATGAGGGCGCAGTCGCGCCGCATGACGCCTGAACGCGGCCCGAGCCCGCGGACATCAGCCCGAGATCCCCGCTCCTCCTGCGCGCCGCGCCCCACCGCGTTCGTCATCGCTCCGGCGATCGTGGGCGTGTCGTGAGTCACGCGCGGCAGAGGATCTCGCCGTGCGGGACGAGATACCAGCCGTCGCCGTCGTCCGCCCATCAGCGACGCCTGGCGCCGCTGGGCGG
>CAYRAE010000152.1:0-2595 GCA_964422175.1 uncultured Luteitalea sp.
GCGATGAGGCGCCCGCGCGTCATGCCTGTTCGAGCGCCAGCATCTCGTCGATGGTCGGCCGGCGGCGGATGACGCGCCACGACCCGTCGGCTTCGACGAGCACTTCAGGAGGCAGTGGCCGCCTGTTGTAGGTGTTGGACATCACGGCGCCGTACGCGCCGGCATCCATGATCGCCATGAGATCGCCGACCTGTGGTTCCGGCAGATCCCTCGCGCGCCCGAACGTATCGCTGCTCTCGCACACGGGCCCCACCACCGTACAGGGCACGATCGGCCTGCCGGCCGTGCCGGCCACGGGGGCGATGTGGTGATAGGCACCGTACAGGGCCGGACGCAGCAGTTCGGTCATGCCCGCGTCGAGCACCACGAAGCGCCCGCCTCCCGCGTGCGGCTTGACGTCGATCACCCGCGCCAGCAGCACGCCGGCGGGCCCCACGATCGTGCGCCCGGGTTCGACGATGAGCGTGAGTCCCGTCGGGCGCACGACATCGACGAGGGCCTGCGCGAACGCGTCGTACGTGGGCACGTCGCCGCCGGCCTCGTAGACGATTCCCAGGCCACCCCCCAGATCGAGGTGCGACAACGGGAGACCCGAGGCTCGCAGCGCCACGGCGAGATCCGCCACGCGACGCGCCGCGGCACACAGCGGGCCGAGCGACGTGATCTGCGAGCCGACGTGGACGTGCAGCCCCACGATCTCGAGGCCCGCGGCGTTGCGTCGCGCGTCGAGCACACCGGCCGCCTCGTCGAGCGGCACGCCGAACTTGCTCGTCCGGACGCCCGTGGTGATCTTCTCGTGCGTGCCGGCGTCGACGTCGGGATTGACGCGCAGGGCGACCCGCGTGCGACGTCCCAGGGCGCGGGCGAGCGCGTCGATGCGATCGAGCTCTCCGGCGGACTCGGCGTTGATGGCCGCGAGATCGAGGGCGACGGCACGCGCGAGTTCGTCGGGCGACTTGCCGACCCCCGTGAACACGATCTGGTCCGGCCTGAACCCGGCGCGCAGCGCGACGTCCACTTCGCCGATCGAGTTGGCGTCGGCACCGGCGCCGCCCTCCCGAATCAGGCGCGCGACGGCGAGCGACGAATTGGCCTTGAGCGCGAAGTGCAGCGCGTGCGGGTAGTTGCACGCCTCGAAGGCCTGCTGCAGCGCGGCGAGCCTGTCGCGGACGATCGGTGCACTGTAGACGTAGCAGGGCGTGCCCTCCGCCGCGGCAATCGGAGCGAGGGGTACGGCGTCGAGCGCGAACACGGGCGCGAGCGTGGTGTCTGTGGCCGCCACGCGTCGGATCATACGCTGGAGACGGACTCCCCTGTTATCATGCGACCCACCCCCGTCACATGCCTTTCGACCCCACCCAACCCCCGTCGGAGATGGATGCGCTGATCGAGCGCTGCCTGGCCGGCGACCAGGACGCCTGGGGGCAGATCGTCAGGCAGCACTGGCGGAAGGTGTTCAACGTCGCGTACAAGTTCACCGGCAAGCACGACGAGGCGGAGGACCTGACGCAGGACATCTTCGTCAAGATCTTCAAGTCGCTGCACACCTTCGATCGCCGGGCCAATTTCCAGACGTGGCTCATCAGCATCAGCCGGAACCTGTGCATCGATCACTACCGGAGCGTGCGCAAGGAGCGCGAGACGATCTCGCGCGACGTGGACTCGCGCGACATGGGCACGGCCACGCGTCACGAGCCCGGGCCCCTGGCGGGGATCGAGCGTGAAGATCAGCGCGCGCTGCTGCGGCTGGCGCTGGACCAGCTCGCGCCCACGCTGCGGTCCGCGGTGCTGCTGCGCGACATCAAGGAACTCTCGTACCAGGAAATCGCCGCGATGCTGGACCTGCCCGAGGGCACGGTGAAGTCGCGCATCAACAGAGGGCGGACGGAGCTCGCGCGACAGATCCGTCGCCTGCAGGACTCGGGTCTCTCCACGCCGCGGCGGGCCACGGCGGGCCGCCGTCAGTAGCATCGCAATGGAGCCAAGCCAGAGATGAACCTCACCACCGAGCACCATGGGGACGTGGCTGTCGTCCGGGTCCTGGAGTCCCGGATGCTGTACCCGATCCTCTCGGACTTCGCCGACACGGTCACCGGCCTCGTGCAGCAGGGACAGCGCAAGCTGCTCATCGATCTGTCGCCGGTCACGTATCTCGACAGCGCGACGATCGGCTGCCTGATGGACGTCTACCGGCAGATGAGCGGCGCGGGGGGCGTGGTGAAGCTCTCGAGCGTGCAGAAGCGGGTGGAGACGATGCTGACCATGACGGGCACGCAGAACTTCATCGAGGTGCACCCCGACGCCGACACCGCGTTGGCGAGCTTCGGAGGCTGATCCCATGCGTGCCATCAAGACCAGCACCGGCGTGGAGATTCCGCTCGACGGCGACCTGCTCGCCGTGGTGGAGGCGCTGTTCCAGGAAGTGACGGTGCGCCATGAGCTCGGGCGGACGTTCGAGGACATGATGCGCGAGATTCAGCACCTGACCGATCAGTTGTCGCCGGAGGAACAGCGCGCGTACCTGGTCGAGAGCCTGTTCCTCAACACCGTCACGTACGAGAACGAGCGGCTCGGCGCGCTGTTGCGCAAGCTGCC
>CAYRAE010000152.1:2695-8569 GCA_964422175.1 uncultured Luteitalea sp.
GTGATGCTGTGCGACGGCCGGCTCGTGTGCGGCTGCGCCGATCCGTACGGCAAGCGCGTCCTCGGCGATGCACGCACCACGTCGGTGGGCGACATCTGGACGGGCCCCACGGCGTCGACGCTGCGACGGGAGCTCAACGCCGGCGGATCGGAGTTCTGCGGAGACTGCCCCCTCAAGCTGCCGCTCGCCGAGGACGAGATGCCGCCGCAGCGGTCGCTCGACGCAGGACCGCTGCCGTCGCGGATGTACGTCGAGTGCACGGCCGCGTGCAACGTGTCCTGTCTCGATTCGTGCTGCGCGCCTGAGACGGGCATCGCGCGCACGCGCCAGGCGGGCATGCTCGACGTGGATCTGTTCCGCCGCGTGCTGGCCGAAGTGGGGCCGACGCTCGAGCGCATCGACTTCTTCAACTACGGCGAAGCGTTCCTGCACAAGCGCGCCGTCGAGATGTGCGAACTCGTCAAGCGCGAGTACCCGCACATCTACCTGTACACGTCCACCAACGGCGGTGCGCTCAACGAGGAGTCGGCGCGGCGGCTGGTGCGGTCGGGGATCGACGAAGTCACGTTCTCGGTGGACGGCGCGTCGCAGGACGTCTACGCCACGTACCGGCAGCGCGGACGCTTCGATCACGTGATGAAGAACCTGCGCGCCGTGATGGACGAGAAGCGCGCACTCGGCACCGACGTGCCGTTCGTGAACTGGCGCTACATCCTCTTCACCTGGAACGACAACGACGCCGAGATGCAGCGGGCGCGCGCACTCGCTGCCGAGATCGGCGTGGATCGCCTGTGCTGGGAGATCACCGATCACCCGGAGCACGCCTTCTCGCGACGCTTCGCGCCGGGTACGCCCGACTGGGCGCGCATCAGGCACCAGGTGTGGGACGACAACCACCTCGGGAGCGCGATCGCCGGCACCACACCGCGCGCGCGCATCGAGGTGCGCGGCCCGTCGCGTCAGGACACGCTGACGCATCAGGCGGGCGTGCCGCTCGCGCTCGACCTGCGCGTGCGCAACCTGTGCCAGCGTCCGTTCCCGCACACGGCGACGTACGGCCGTCGCCTCGTGCGCGTCGGCGCCCAGTTGCTCGACGCCGATCGCGCGTTGCAGGATCGCGACTTCGCACGGTCGTCGCTCCCCGCGACAGTCGCTCCCGGTGGATGGCAGGACCTCCGCATGGAGATCCCCCCACTGTCGCCCGGCCACTACCACCTGAAGCTCGACCTCGTGAGCGAGGGCATCGACTGGTTCGAGTCCTGCGGCTCCGAGATCACGCTGAAGGCGCTGGAGGTCAGGTAGTAGCGCCTGCGGCACTTCGGTGCGGCAACGGGCAACCGGCAATCCATCTTCGCGCTACGCGGTACGGCGGACGAGCAGGCAACCGGTCAGGACCTCGCACCACACGCCCGCCGGACAACCTGTCGCGCCGTAGCGCGAAGCGCGAAGGCGGAAGTCCGGCGGCTACACATGACGGGCCTGGCCCGGAGGGCCGGCCCTACCACTTTGTCCGATGCTCGATGGCCGACAGCGAGCTATCGGCCCATGTCGTCGAAGTGCGTCGTGACGTTGCGGGCGACGAGGGCGTCGGCTTTCGCGAGCGTGCGGGCCTTCGCGAGGTGCGTGGTGTGCTGCGCGCGCGTGGCGGGGCGCTCGGTGATCAGCGCGGCGGCAAACTGCAGACCGGCGTCATCGGGCTTCAGCGCGAGCGCCGACTTCACGAGTGCGTAGCCGTCGACGCCATCGATCGATGTCTTGACCTTCACGCCACGATCGCCGAGCTGCCTGTAGGTCTCCACGAGATAGCCGTAGTCGAACGACGCGAGCGCTTCAGCGGAAGACGTCGGCGACGTCACGCTGCGCGCCGCGAGCGCGCGCAGCAGCCGCGACGCCAGCGCCGCATCGTCCACCGAGTACGCCGACGCGCGACGCAGCGTCTCCATGCGCACGATCACGGGCGTCTGCGGCGTCAGCAGCGCGAGCGTGTCGTCCACGAGCTTCGAGCGATCGTAGGACGACAGCGTGGCCTGCCATCCCTGCCAGCCGTTTCTCGTGTCGCCGAACGGCAGCGACTTCGCCGTCCCGATGTCGAACGGATGGCAGATGAGCGGCGGTCCCGCGAGCACGGGCGCCGCAACGACGACAGACAGCGCCATCGCCAACAACGACCGACGCGAGACGGTGGTGAGAGTGTGCAGTGTCATGTGTCCTCCAGTCGTGATTGACCGTATCTGGAGGACGCCCGAACGGAGCGAGTGTTAACTGCCGCCCTTTGTCCTTGGACCTCTGCCGTGAGCCTTTGTCCTTTGCCCTTCCCGTAAGCCGTGAGCCGTAAGCCGTGAGCCATAAGCCGTGAGCCATAAGCCGTGAGCCGTGCCCGATCACCGCGCATTCCACTGCTGGCGCCACGTACGCCACCAGTCGGCGCTGCCGAGGCCGAGTGCGGTCCACCATGCATCGCGCATCGCGCGATCGCCGGCGAGGACGCGCTCGCGCGTGACACCGTCTGGCATTGGCACAAGCGCAGCGAGACGATCCACCACGCGCGGTACCAGCGTGGTGTCGACGCGATCGATCAGGTGCCAGAGCGTCAGCGCGTCCTCGGGTCGCGCGTCACGCAGCACGACGCCGAGCGGCGTCTCCTGTTCCGCCGCAGACGACGTGCGATCGATGACGTCGATGGCCTCGCGCAGCGAGGCTGGCGCGTCGACGTATGTCGGTGTACCCGGGCCGATCCCCGGCCACGTACGTCCCGTCGCACCGGCGGGGATGAACGCCTCGCGGCCGCGGTGCTCGAAGCCCACCCATCCGCCCTGGACGGTGATCAGCCCGCTGCCGTCCTCGTTGACGGTGAGGGTGTACGCGCATCCCAGATCGACAGCCGTCGCCGACGGCGTGTCGATCACGAACTGGCCCGGCGGCGCCCAGATCTGCGCCTCGATGGTGCCGCGTGTCAATTCGGCGCGATGTGCACCAGACTCCGCCGTCACCACGCGCAACCGCGACGCAGGCGCCATCTCCAGTCTGCCGATCCTGCCGACGAACATCACCGTCGACGACTCCGCCGCCGTCTCCACCCATCGTCCCGGCGCGACCGTCTCACGGGTCGCCAGCGGTGCGGCAGCCATGGTGGCCACGCCATCGACGCGCGCAACGCGCCAGGGATCGCTTACGGAATCCCGGCGCGGCGCAAGCCACGTCACGCCAATCGAAACGATGAGCAGGGCCGCTGCCGCTGTCAGCGACCACCACGGCGGCGCGTGGCTCGACGCCGCTGGCGGCAACGACAGCGACGGCAGGTCATCTGCCGGCGCAGCCGACAGCGGGGCCAGGAGTCGCTCGAGTCGTGCGACGTCTGGGTCGACAGGTCCGCTGCGGTCCCACAGATACGGCTCGTCGTCCATCGGTTCCATCACGCGGATCCTCGATGCTGACGCGCAGTGAGTGCGTCACGCAACAGCTTCATGCCTCGACACAGGTTGACCCGCACCGACTCCGGCGTGAGTCCCGTGCGCGCGGCGATCTCCGGCCCCGTCAGTCCCTCGACGAGCCGCAGCACGAGCGTGTCGCGATACGCAGGCGGCAAGGCCCTGATGGCGTCGAGCGCCTGTCTGGCCTCGAGGCGATCGTCGGCACGTACCCCTGCACTCGGGACGCGATCGACAGGTGCCGTGCCGGTCCCGTCGGACGCCACCACGGCGAACCCGTGCCTGTCTGCGGCGGCGTAGCGGCGCACGCGGTCGATGCGCGCATGCCTGGCGATGGTCACCAGCCAGCCGGCGAACGCCGCGGCGTCACGCAGCGTCGACAGCCGCTGCCATGCGGTCAGGAAGACGTCCTGGACGAGGTCGTCCACGTCCGCGCGCGTCGCCCGTGCGAGCAGTACGCCGTGGACCACGCGGGCGTGACGACGGTAGAGCGTGTCGAAGGCCGCAGCATCGCCTGCACGCGCCGCTTCCACGAGCGGCACATCGTCTGCCGGCACCCACGCGACGGGCCGCGGCGCCGGACCATCCATGCGGGTCGATGACGGCACGTGCTGATGAGGAGGACGTGCGGAGCGGAGGGAACGTTAACTGTCCGCCGAATGACCTGCCGCGCCGTAGCCTTGGCGAAGGCGGGAAATCCGGCGGTTACACCACAGGGACAGGAGCCGGGCAGCTCCTGCCTAGTTCCTGAACGCGGCTTCGACGGCGATGGGCATGCCCACGAGGTCGGTGACCGCCTCGGGGGTCTCGACGTAGGTCCAGGCGTCGCGCTGTTCGAGCAGGGCGCTGCCGAGGGCGGTGTGCAGGGCGTGCCCGCCGCGATGCGCGACGACGTGGCCGATGATCGGCGCGCCGATGAGCGCGAGATCGCCAATCGCGTCGAGGATCTTGTGCCGGACGAACTCGTCCTCGAAGCGGAGCGTGTTGTTGAGCACGCCCGTCTCCCCGAGCACGACGGCGTTGTCGAGCGAACCACCGAGCGTCAGGCCCTGCTGGCGCAGCATCTCCAGGTCCTTCAGGAACCCGAACGTGCGCGCGGGCGCGAGATCCTCGGCGAACGTATCGGCCGTGACGACGATCGAACGGCTCTGGTTGCGCAGGAGCGGGTGATCGAAGCTGATGGTGTAGCTGATGCGGAACTCGTCGGCCGGGTAGATGGCGATGTGCTTGTCGCCACGGGCCAGGCTCACGGGCCGCAGCACCTTCAGGAACCGGCGCGACGCGCTCAGCTTCTTGATGCCGGCCTCCTGGAGCAGATACACGAACGGCGCCGCGCTGCCGTCCATGATGGGCACCTCAGGTGTGTTGAGCTCGATGGCGACGTTGTCGACACCCTGACTCACGAGGGCCGCGAGCAGATGCTCGACGGTTTCCACGCTGGCACCGGCGAAGGACAGCCCTGTCGCATAGTTGAGACTCGCGACGTGCTCCACACGAGCCGGAATCTCGAGCCCCCCGAGGTCGGCGCGACGGAAGCGAATGCCGTAGTCGGCAGGGGCGGGACGAAGCGTCATCGTGACGCGGTGGCCGGAATGCAACCCGATCCCGGCACAGGTGATAGAACGACGAAGAGTGCGCTGCGATGTCATTCAGCTCTCAGATCCAAGGGCGCCGATGGCCGCCGGCCGCGTAGAAGCAAGACTGATACCGTAGCGACGACTTTCACGAGAAGTCTCGCAAACCATTCCAGCTACGGCAGTTGTGCTCAGGATGCTCATCCGGGACCCGTTCCAGCGAGAGGTCACTGTTGCGCTCGTGACACGCCATTCCCTGATCGACTGTGGTCAGGCAACCACACTGACGTCTCGGCTCCGTCCTCGTCGACCTGTAGGGGCAAGTGACGATTCGGCCAGAAACGCCCCCGTGTGCGACCCGCTGACGCGCGCCACCTGCTCAGGCGTACCCTGCGCCACCACGTGTCCCCCACCCCGTCCCCCCTCCGGTCCGAGGTCGATCACGTGATCGGCTGATCGGATGACGTCCAGGTTGTGCTCGATCACGACGATGGTGTTGCCCTGCTCGACGAGCTGGTGCAGCACGTCGAGCAGACGCGACACGTCCTCGAAGTGCAGGCCCGTCGTCGGCTCGTCGAGGATGTAGAGCGTGCGACCCGTTCCGCGTCGCGACAGCTCCTTGGCCAGCTTCACGCGCTGCGCTTCGCCGCCGCTGAGCGTCGTGGCCGACTGCCCCAGCTCGACGTACCCGAGCCCCACCTGCTGCAGCGTGCGCAGCTTGTTGGCGATCGACGGGAAGCTCTCGAGCAGCGGCAGCGCCTGATCGACGGTCAGCTCGAGCACGTCGGCGATCGACTTCCCGCGATAGCGCACCTCGAGCGTCTCGCGGTTGTAGCGCCGGCCCTTGCACTGCTCGCACGTCACGTAGACGT
>CAYRAE010000153.1:0-3528 GCA_964422175.1 uncultured Luteitalea sp.
TGCTCGGCCATCTGCAGCAGCGGATGCGTGCTGCCTGACAGCAGGCGCGCACCGATCCGCGTGTGCGTCTTCATCTCACCGAACTCATCGTCGCTGAGGCCGCCGCCTTTCAGGAGGATGCTGTCGGGGATCGCGATCTTGCCGAGGTCGTGGAGCGGCGCCGCGCGACGCAGGAGCTGCACCTCGTCTCTCGGCATGCCGAGCTCGCGTGCCAGCGCCGCCGAGAGACGGCCCACGCGTTCGGTGTGCTGCATCGTGTCATCGTCGCGGAAGTCGGCCGCGCGCGAGAGGCGGTGCAGGATCTCGAGCTGGGCCTGTTCGAGCTCCTCGGTGCGCTCGCGGACGCGGACTTCGAGCTTCTCGTTCTGCGCCTGCAGGGCGAGATACAGGTAGCGGGCCTCGAGCAGGTTCCTGATGCGGAGGACGATCTCGGTGGCGTCGAAGGGCTTGTTGACGAAGTCCTTGGCGCCCATGGAGAGCGCGCGCTTCTTGAGGTGCGAGTCGGCGTCTGCGGTGATGAAGACGATCGGCAGGTAGCCGTCCGCCGGGAGCAGCGGTGCGAGCTGATCGAGCACCGCGAAGCCGTCGAGCGCCGGCATGTGCAGGTCGAGCAGGATCAGGTCTGGCGTGAGTTGCTCGACGAGCGGCCTCGCCTGTTGGGGATCGGTCGTCGTGAAGACGTGTTCGAAGCCCGCACGGCGCAGCAGCCGTTCGATGATGGTGACGTTCTGCGCCTGGTCGTCGACCGCGAGGATGCGTGCCTCGGGCCACGAGAACTCCGACATGTGTGCGTCGATACTGACCCGTCGGCCAGAAGGTGTCAAACGTCGGGCGTTCTCGTCATCCGCTGATACAAGTACGACGCCGAGACGAGGAGCACACCCACGCCCAGCACGCTGAGCATCTGGTACACGCGATCGAGTTCCGCGACGTCCTTGGTCATCACCTTGACGATGGTGATGCCGAACAGCGCGATGGCGAGATAGCGTGCCGGCGCGTAGCCGCTGCGGAAGCCGGCCGCCACCAGGCCCACGGCGTACAAGGCCCACGCCACCGACAGCGCCACCTGCTGACCGAGCTCGGCGCGTGCCGCGCCCGATGGCAGGTCGGCGGTGCTGGCCGCGAGCGCGCGTTCGGCGAACACGTGGACGATCTCGGCCGAGAGCCAGGCGATGGCCAGGACGTTCGCGACGACGATCAGCGTGTGCCGCGCCCACGGTCCCCCGAAGAGCGTGGGGAGGTCTCTGACACGCGCGGCCAGCCAGGCCATCGCGCCGACGACCACGACCGTGGCGAGCGTGCGGGTGTTGACGATCGGCCACGTGCCCACGGGCATCGACGCGCCGAGCGCTTCGAGCAGGCGAAGCGCGCTCAGTCCGAGCAGTGCGAGCGCGCCGCCTTCCAGCCAGCGATTGCCAGAGCGCAGTGCCGCGTAGCCGACGGCCACGCCCTCGAGCGCCCAGCCGATCGCCACGACGGGACCATCGAACCACTCGCTGATGGCCACGGCGCCAATCGTCGCTCCCAGCGCGACGAACTGCCACGCGAGGATCGGCATGCGCGCGCGGACCACCGACGCCACGCCGAGGTTCCATCCCGCGATGGCGGCCAGCATCGGCGCGTTCCACCACGCCGCATGGTGGTCGAGGAAGGCATACAGCGCGACGGGCAGGAAGACGCCCGTGGCGTGTGTGTGGACGAACTCCGCGACAGGGACCGGTACGTCGGGGTCATCGTCACTGAGGTCGCGCCACTGGCCGGCGAGGTGCAGCAGATACAGCGCGATCGCAGCCACGAATGCGGCGGCGTACCACCGCGGCGCGATGAGGTTGCCCATCCAGTCGATGAACGGAATCGCGACGAGCGCGAGCAGGATGGTGCGTGCCCATCGCCAGCCGGCGTGATAGGACACCGACAGTCCGACTACCGTCGCGACGAGCAGGTAGACCAGGAAGAGGCCCTGCGAGCGTCCGATGAGCCACAGGGCGGCGGCGTGGTACAGCAGCGGCGCCGTGAGCAGCACCCACGACGCGGGGAGGGCGAGCGTCGACGCCGCGCGCTGACGTCGCAGCGCAACGACCATGCACGCCAGCAGCACGAGGTGGACGGTGATGAGCAGGAGCGTGCGCAGCCCGGCATCTGGCTGGTAGTGCGCGGCAGCCCATGCGACCGACAGCAACACGGAGCATCCATAGGCCAGGACCGCGACGCCGGCCCATGTGTATCGCGCCACCATCGCCAGCGCACCCGTGAGCAGCAGCGCGTTGTAGAGGAAGAGCACGATCTGACGGTCTTCGCGTCCGCCGACGAGCGCCGGGGTGAGGAAGCCGCCGAGCAGCGCCAGCGCGCCGAGCACCTGCACGCGATGGCGATCGGCCAGCCACAGGCCGAGCAGAGTGACGGCCACCATGGCGGTGAACGCCGTCGACGGACCGATCAGTTCGTACACGTGCAGCGCCGCGTAGATCGCCACGTACAGCACGACGAGTCCGCCGCCGCTGAGTGTGTGTCCGAAGAAGCCGAGTCCGCGCTGCACGAAGCGTTGCCCGGCGCCGATGAGCACGCCGCCGGCGACGAGGCCCACCGCCACGCGTAAGGGTTCGCTCACCCAGCCGTTGTCGAACGCGAACTTGACGAAGTAGGAGATGCCGAGGATCAGCGATCCGATCCCCGCATACAGGAGCCAGCGCGCCCCGATGCGCTCTTCGAGGCCGTCCATGGGGCTGCCTGTCGCGACTGCCGCCGTCGCAGTGGGTGGTAGGGTGGGCCCTCCGGGCCCGACCGTCATCGGCGGTCCGTCGGGGCCTTCGGTGTCGACAACGGCGGCGTACTCGGTGACGGAGTCTGTCGCGGCCTCCGCGAATGCATCGTCGGCCGCGGTTGCCGTGTCAGTGGGCAGGGTCGGCCCGCCGGGCCCGACCGTGGTCGTCGGGACCGGCACCGGCGGGATGTCGGCCGGAGCGGTAGCCGTCGTGGCGGCAGGTAGGGTCGGCCCTCCGGGCCCGACCGCAGTCGGCGGCGTAGTCGTGCCCGCGCGCAGCGCGGCGACCTCCGCTCTCAGGGCTTGCACGTCGCGAGCCAGGGACTCGGCGTGGCGCAGCGCCCGCGTGGATCGCAGGAACGAGAGGATCGGCAGCACGAAGGCCACCGCGAGTGAGGCGCCCAGGAAAACGAACCCGATCAACAGTTCCACGGTTGCCCGCGAGTATAATCTGCGGGTTCCGCGCACCGGGAATCGCCGGTGCCGCCCTCAGGAGTCTTCCCGGTCATGGCCATTCGTGTCCTGCATGTGGGGCTTGGTCCCATTGGCGTTGGTGTGGTTCGTATGTGCGCGGCCCGGAAGGGCCTCAGGATCGTCGGTGCCGTCGATCTCGATCCGGCGAAGATCGGCAAGGACGTGGGAGAAGTGGCTGGCCTCGACCGCAAGGTCGGCGTCAAGGTCGACGGGAAGCTGAGTGCCGCCGTCAAGGCGGGCAAGCCCGACGTGGTAGTGCTCTGTACGAGCTCGTCGCTCGCGAAGGTCACCGA
>CAYRAE010000153.1:3628-8553 GCA_964422175.1 uncultured Luteitalea sp.
GAGACCATCACCGACGTGATCGGCCCGAAGATCGCCACCAGGACGACGTCGAGTCAGTTCCTGACCGTGAAGAAGGGCCAGGTCGCCGGCATCGTGCAGACGGGCACGGGCTACGACAAGGACGGCCAGGCGCTCATCACGCTGCACATGGAGGCGTACCTCGGCGCGCCGAAGTCCTACGACGCGACGATCGTGAAGGGCGTGCCCGACCTGACGATGCGCATCGACGGCGGCGTCCACGGCGACATCGCGACCGCGGCGATCACCGTCAACTCGATCCCGAAGGTGCTCACCGCACCGGCTGGCCTGCAGACGATGCGGAGCATGGTGATCCCGTCGTACTTCGGCGGCAAGACGAAGCGCTAGATCACGACGCGCGCCCTGGCATTGCCGGCATTCGGCATCGCGGCATTTCGCCGTCATTGGTCATTCTGCATTCGTCATTCGTCATTCACGGCAGTCGGATCTTCTGTGACTGGAAGTGGGCCGGCTGGCCCTGACGGGCGACCACCGCGAGCAGCGTGACGTCATCGTCGAACTGGCCCTGCGTCCAGGCGGCGATGGCAGAGAGGACGTCGTCGCGCAGCTGTCCGGCGCTCGTGTGCGGGCGGTCGACGAGATCGAGCAGGCGCGCCATCCCGAAGTCCTCGCCGTCGGGGCTGTGCCCTTCGGTGACGCCGTCCGTGTACAGCAGCAGGCGTGCGTCGCTGCCGAGCCGTACGTGCGCGTCCCTGTAGTGGTGACGCCGTAACAGGCCCAGCCCCGGATCGCCGAGCCCGAGTTCGTGTACCGCGCCCTCGGTGGCGAGTACCGGCGGATTGTGGCCCGCGTTGGCGTACCGCAGATCGCCTGTCGATATCCGCAGCACGCCATAGAAGAACGTGACGAAGCGTCCCCTGCGGAGATTCGACGCGAGCGTCTCGTTGACGCGCGTGCAGAGGTCGGCGGGGCTCACGTCGGGACCTGCCAGCGCCTTGACCGTTGCCTGAAGGTTGGCCATGACGAGCGACGCGGCGAGACCCTTGCCCGCCACGTCCGCCACGCACACGGCGATGGCATCGTCGGACAGCCACCACGCGTCGTAGTAGTCGCCGCCCACGGCGAGCGCCGGATGCCACGCACCCGCCAGCGACCAGGCGTCGGGTTGCGGCAACTGCTGCGGCAGCAGCGCGCGCTGGTTGTCGAAGGCCTCCTTCATCGACGCGTCGTGCTGCCTGGCTTCCATGTCGGCCAGCGCCATCGACGTCTGTGCCGCGAGCGACGACAGGACTTCCATGTCGCGCTCGTACCACGAATCGTCGGAACGCTTGCGCCCGAGGCCGAGCACGACAGGGATCGCGTCGCCCTGCCGCACGGGCAGCAGCGTCTCGATCCCGAACTGCTCCCACATCCGCGCCTCGTCGGCGTCCATCGACACCTCGGCGAGCATCGTCGGCCCCATGAGGTCTGGCGCGCGCTTCGTGAGGAACGGAAGGACCGCGAACGCATCGCGCGCGGTCGGATCCGGCGAGTGCGCGGTGACGAACGATGCCTGATCCTCACGCCGACGGAAGACGTACGTCGGCGCGTGCGGCATCGCTTCCTGCAGCGCGAGCACGAGGCTCCGTTCGAGATCGTCGCGTCGCGACACCGAGCGGAGTTCCTGGCCGTGCCGGGCCAGGACGCCGACGGGGTCCGGGGTCCGCTGGTAGAAGTGCTTGTCGACATGCCGCTGCACGCGTCGACGCAGCGGTTCGAGGGCCGACGTCGCCAGGAGCGTGATGAGGATCGTCGCGATCCGGCTGCTGTGGAGCGCTTCGCCGAGCGTGGTCGCGATGAGCAGCACGATGGCAGCCATGCCTACGTACACGCTCGCCGTCGTCAGCAGGTAGAAGAACGTCAGGCGGATGATGAAGCGGATGTCCATCAACCCGTAGCGCAGCACCGCCGCGGCGAACGCCAGCGGGATCACCGAATACGCCAGCCACGTCGAGATCTCGAACAGCGGGAAGAGCCATGGCGGCGGCGCGTAGCCCGAGGAGAACGAGAGCGACAGCGAGATCAGCGCGAGCACGAGCGCGCTGCCCAACGCCAGCGCCACGCTCACGAGCGGCCAGCGAATCTGGCGGCGCACGTCCTCCGAACTGTGCGTCCACGATCGCCACATCGCGATCCCGCACGCGACCGGGTACGCCGCGCCGATCCCGAGCGTGAACAGGAGCACGGCGCAGACCACCAGCGCGCCCACGATCACACCCGCTGCCTGCGGCCACCAGATGTCGACGACCACGATGAGCGCGGTGAAGGCGGCGATGTAGGCCAGCGACATCGCGGCCGCGAGCCACGGCGCGTGGTCGAACAGGCGGTCTCGCCACGACCGGACGCGCAGGCGTCTCAGCCAGATCGCCCCCGCCCCGCCGCAGGCCACGGCCGCCACGGCGAACCCGACGAGGGGGCGCGTCGGGCGGGCGACCGCCTGCAGCACGATGACGACGATCGCGGGTACCGCGATCGAACACATCAGCGTAGGTACGAGGTACGTCAGACGCAGCATGCGGCCGAGCGTGCGTGGTGCGAGGCGCGGCTGCGGGAACAGCGCGAGGAAGTGCAGGAGCGTCGGGTTGATGACCAGCCCGCACGCGTACGTGATCGCGAGCGACGCGAGGTTGAAGCGCGTGAACGCGTCCGGTACCGGCATCACCGTCTCCGGCGGCTGGCTGAGAGCCGGCACCGAGAAGTTCAGCATCGAGAGTCCGAACGTCGATCCGAAGAGCATGAAGAGAAGCGCGCGCGGGTCGTCGGGCCGCCACTTGAAGACCACGGCGGGGATGCCCAGGAACAGCGCGAAGACCACGAGGAGGCGCAGCGCGACGCCCGACCACTGCCGGCGTGTCTCCAGGACGGGTGTGGCCGTGAGCTGTCGCGTGAGCCGCGCACCGGCGCGTTCGACGTCGAACGTCACCGTGTCGCCGACGCGCAGCCTGTCGTGGGCGGCCATCAGGTCCCGCGACTCCGACGTCGCGATCCCGTCGATGGCGATGACCCGATCTCCGGGCCTGATGTCCGCGGCCGCCGCGGCGCCACCGGCACGCACGGCCTTGACGATGACGGTGGCGGATGGATCCGGCCGCGCGAGCATCGTCGAGCGATCGCGATTCATCTGGAGGCCGAGCGTCGGCTTCGTGCGTGCCTGCACGAGCGCCACGACCACCCACAGGCTCATCGCCGCCAGCGCCACCAGCACGCCCGCGGAGAGCGCACGGCGATGACGCAGCATCGCGGCGGTCACCCCGTCGTGGGTGATCTCCTCGGGCACCGGCGCCGGGGTGGTCATCCGCGCAATTGTATGGGAGTGCCCGTCTCACCACGGGGTGAGGCGATGGCGGCGACATATACTGCTCGTCACGTCGATGGCCGCGCCCCGCCGCCGTTCGTCCCGCGCGTCGAAGCGGTCGTCGCCCCTGCGCACGGCAGGGCAGTGGCTCGCAGGCACCATCGCCGCGGGCGTCGTCTATCTCGGATACCTCGCACTCACGGTGCCTGACGTACGTCCGCTCATCGGCGCGCCGCCCGCCGACACGGCATTCATGCGCCTGCGTGCGCGCCAGGCGCACGCCGAGGGCCGGCCCGACGCTCGCGACTACCGCTTCGTGCCGTACGGCCGGATCGCCCAGACGCTGAAACGTGCGGTGCTGGTGGCCGAGGACAGCGGGTTCTGGAATCACGACGGCATCGAGATCGACGCGATCAGGGAGTCGCTGGAGGCCAGCTTCGCCAAGGGAGAGATCGTGAGAGGTGGCTCGACGATCACGCAGCAGCTGGCGAAGAACCTCTACCTGTCGCCGTCGCAGGATCCGCTGCGCAAGTTGCGTGAGCTGATGATTACGCATCGGCTCGAGGGCCTGCTCACCAAGCAGCGCATCCTCGAGCTCTACCTCAACGTGGCCGAATGGGGTGGCGGCACGTGGGGCGCCGAAGCGGCGAGCCGGCGCTACTTCCGCAAGTCGGCGTCGAGCCTCTCGGCGTCCGAAGCGGCGCTGCTCGCCGGGGCGCTCATCAACCCCAACCGTTACAGTCCTGCCGATCCGCCACCACGGCTGCGTCGCCGGCAACAACTCATCCTCGCGCGCATGGGCAGGCGTGGTGCGCCGGTGCCGCCCTCCGACAGCACGTCGACGGTTACTGCGCCGCCCGTGCCGGACTCGGCCGTAGAAACTCGTGACGTGCCAGCCACGTCTGAAGAAGCGGACGTCGCGCCGCCTCAGGCCCCACAGCCAGACAGCACGGAACCTCGACCGTTACCGCCGACGACACCAGACGCTTGACCCGCCGGGCACGGCAGGTGTTTCATGTTGCGTTCCGCCAGGCCGATTCGCTGAAGCGATGTTCCATTTCACTCACGCGTTATCCGTTCTCGTCGCCGACATCGTGTCGCGCGTGCCGGAGATGGCGCACGTGCAGCCGGCGCGCACGCTGGTCTTCGCGCGGCGCGGACGGTCTGGTGCCGACGGGCCCAACGCGACGTGCCATTGCCTCACGTTGCCGGCGAGCGAGCCCGGCTACTACTACTGGGCAGATGCCGAGACGGGCGCGCTCACGCGCCGATCGCCGTGGTTCGTCACGCGCTCGCCGCGCGTGGTCATACAGGACACGCCCATCGACTACATGATCTCGGTGGCGCTCCCGCGCTTCTCCGATCAGGTGAGCCGCCGCAAGCTCGAACGCTATCCCGGACTGCCGCCGTGGGTGGTGCGTCTCGACACGGTGGTCCACGAGCTGTACCACATCGCGCCCGACGCGAGCGGCCTGCGTCTCCTCACGCGGCCCGACGGTACGCCCGATCACCGCACGCATCCGCCGCAGTTCTTCGACGACGTGCGTGCGCTCGTGCTGGCCTATCTCGATACGTCACCATCTGCTGACGTGTTGGAGGTGGTGCAGCACGA
>CAYRAE010000154.1:0-8471 GCA_964422175.1 uncultured Luteitalea sp.
CGCAAGATCCCACCTCGAAGGTGGCGGTTGAAACGCTCGTCAAGGAAGATCTCGTCGTACTGGCCGGTGAGGTGACGACCGGCGCGACCGGCGTCGACTACGACGCCATCGCCCGTCAGGCGATTCGCGAGATCGGCTACGACTGGCCCGACGAGGTCTTCAACGCCGATGGCGTGCAGGTGATCCTCAAGATCACCGCGCAGTCCAAGGAGATCAACGCCAGCGTCGTGGACAAGGCGCAGGCCGAGGAACAGGGCGCCGGCGATCAGGGGCTGATGTTCGGCTACGCCACCAACGAGAGTCCGGAGCTGATGCCGCTGCCGCTGCTGCTGTCGCACAAGCTCACCAAGGGGCTCGCCGACGATCGCAAGCAGGGCGGGGCGTATCGCTGGTTGCGTCCGGACGCCAAGAGCCAGGTGTCGGTGCGGTACGAGGGCGGCAAGCCCGTGGCCATCGAGCGCGTGGTCGTGTCGACGCAGCACGTGGCCGACACGGCGCAGCCCGACATCAAGGCCTACGTGATCGAGGAGCTCGCGCCGCGCGTGCTCGGCGACTGGTGTCCGAAGGCCGACCTGTTCCTCGTGAACCCGTCGGGCAGCTTCTCGCACGGTGGACCGTCTGCCGATGCGGGCGTCACGGGCCGCAAGATCATCGTCGACTCGTACGGCGGTGCGGCGCGGCACGGCGGCGGCGCCTTCTCGGGCAAGGACCCGTCGAAGGTGGATCGCAGCGCGGCGTATTTCGGCCGCTACGTGGCGCGTGAAGTCGTGAAGGCCGGACTCGCGGATCGCTGCGAAGTGCAGTTCTCGTACGCGATTGGCGTCGCCGAGCCGACGTCGCTGCTCGTGGAGACCTACGGCACCGGCGACAACCAGGCCGCCGAGGACTTCGTGCGCAAGTCGTTCGACATGCGTCCGGCGGGCATCATCAAGACGCTCGACCTGCTGCGCCCCATCTACCGCCAGACCACCAACTACGGTCACTTCGGCCGCCCGGGCCTGCCCTGGGAAGCGTGACGCGTTCCTGATTTGTCGGCGATCGTTTTCGATCTCGATGGGACGCTCGTCGACTCGTTCGACGACATCAGCGGCGCGTTCTGCCGCAGCTTCCATGTGATCGGAATACAGGCACCAGCACCCGCAGCGGTACGGCCGTGGATCGGCAAGCCGCTGCGGGACATGTACGCGGTGTGGGCGCCGCCCGACGCGATCGACGCGCTCGTGGCGGAATATCGTCGCGACTACGCCGAGCGGTGCGCCGACTGCACGCGTCCGTACCCTGGCATCGTCGACCTGTTGCACGGGCTGCGCGAACGCGGCACCGGATTGGCCGTGGCCACGACCAAGACGACGTGGATGGCCAGAACGGTGATGGCGCGTCTCGACCTGGAGCATCGCGTCGATCACGTGCAGGGCACCGACGGCTTTCCGCACAAGCCTGCGCCCGACGTCATTGCGCACGCCCTTCAGGGCCTGGGCAAACCGGGAGCCTGGATGGTGGGGGATGCCGTCACCGACATCCTCGCCGGCCGCGCCGCCGGTCTGCGCACGTGCGCCGTCACCTGGGGCGTACACGACGAAGCCACCCTCCGCACATCAGCCCCTGACGTGGTCGTGTCATCGGTCGACGATCTGCACGCAGTGTTGATTGGGCAATGACGAATGAGGAAGGGCGGCGGGTGAAATGCCGCGATGCCGCGATGCCGGGAATGCGGGGGCATCCGGTTGCCCGTTGCCGATTGCCGGTTGCCGGCTGTGTTCCGGTTGCCGGTTGCCCATGGCCGGTTGCCGGCGCTGTTCTATAGTCCTCGCGTGCCGTTCGATTCGTTGCTTCGTGAAATCCTCACCAGTCGCGTGTACGACGTCGCGCGGGAGACGCCGCTCGATCCCGCGCCGCGTCTCTCGGCGCGTCTCGGCGTGCCCGTCCTCCTCAAGCGCGAGGACCTCCAGCCCGTCTTCTCCTTCAAGATTCGCGGCGCGTACAACCGCATGGTGCGCCTCACGCCCGACGAACGCGCGCGCGGCGTGATTGCGGCGAGCGCGGGCAACCACGCGCAGGGCGTCGCGCTGTCGGCACGGCGCCTCGGCATGCAGGCACGCATCGTGATGCCGTGCACGACGCCTGACATCAAGGTCGACGCGGTCCGCAGCCTCGGCGCCGACGTGGTGCTCTCCGGCGACACGTACAGCGATGCCTACGCATTCGCGCGCGAGGAGGCGGAACGCACGGGCGAGACCTTCATCCATCCGTTCGACGATCCACTCGTGATCGCCGGACAGGGCACGGTGGGCGACGAGATCGTGCGGCAGCGTCCCGGCGACATCGAGGCCGTCTTCGTCCCCGTGGGTGGCGGCGGCCTGCTGGCGGGCATCGCGGCCTACATCAAGGCGGTGCTTCCGTCGGTGAAGGTGATCGGCGTGGTGCCCGTCGACGCAGACGCGATGGCGCGCTCGCTGGCCGCCGGCCAACGCGTGATGCTCGATCGCGTCGGGCTCTTCGCCGACGGCGTGGCGGTGCGCGAAGTGGGCGTTCACACGTTCGCGATCGCCGCGCAGACGGTCGACGAGGTCGTCTGCGTGGACAACGACGCGATCTGCGCCGCCATCAAGGACGTGTTCGACGACACGCGCACCATCATGGAGCCGGCCGGTGCGCTGTCGGTGGCGGGCCTCAAGGCGTGGGTGGCGCGTCAGCCGACGCCTCCGTCGTCGTCGCTCGTCGCCGTCCTGTCCGGCGCCAACATGAACTTCGACAGGCTCCGGTTCGTTGCCGAGCGCGCCGAGCTCGGCGAGCAGCGCGAAGCCTTGTTCGCCGTGACGATTCCCGAGCGCAAGGGCGCGTTCCGCGAGTTCTGCACCGTCCTCGGCTCGCGCGTCGTCACCGAGTTCAACTACAGACTCAGCACGCGCGCCGAGGCGCACATCTTCGTCGGCGTCGCCACGCGCTCGCGCGCCGATGCCGACGATGTGCTGGTGCGGCTCCGGGAGAGCGGCTATCAGGTGACGGACCTGACGCAGAGCGAGATCGCGAAGCTGCACGTGCGGTACATGGTCGGCGGACGGTCGCGCGACGTGCGCCGCGAGCGCATCTGCCGCTTCGAGTTCCCCGAGCGTCCCGGCGCGCTGCTCCAGTTCCTCGATACGCTCGGCGGACGCTGGAACATCAGCCTGTTCCACTACCGCAATCACGGTGCCGACAGCGGGCGTGTCCTCGCGGGTTTCGAGGTGCCGGAGGTCGACGACAGTGCGTTCGACGGATTCCGCGAGGCGCTCGGCTACCGATCGTCGGAGGACACCGGCGACGAAGCCTACGCCCATTTCCTCGCGTAGCCCGGGATCCGGTTCAGGCCGCGGTACCGCGGCACGGTTGCATTCGCGCGACGAGTGGCACATCATCGCGGCGATATGTCGCACGAATCCTCCCGTCGCACGTTCCTGAAGCAGGCCGGCGTGGCGTCCGCCGCGGCGGCCGCCTCCTCGGCCTTCGGTTCTCCTGTCGCCGCGGCCGAGACCGCCGTCGTCACCGCGGCTCCCGGCGGTTCTCCGAAGAAGGCCGTGCTCATCGGGATGCTGCCCCGTGCCCTGCCGTACGCGGAGCGCTTCGCCCTCGCGCGCGAAGTGGGCTTCGAAGGCATGGAGGTCAACACGATCGACGACCCTGCCGACGCGGAGGCCATCGCCAAGGCCGCGCAGGCGGCGAAGCTGCCGATCCACTCGGTGATGAACAGCGAGCACTGGCGCTCACCGCTGTCGTCTGCCGATTCGTCCGTCGTCGACAAGAGCGTCAAGGGCATGCTCACGTCGATCGGCAACGCGAAGCTGCTCGGTGCCGACACGGTGCTGCTCGTTCCCGCTGTCGTCGACGAGAAGACCGGCTACAAGGACGCCTGGGATCGCTCCTTCAAGGTGATCAGGGAGCGTATCCTGCCCGAGGCCGAGAAGCAGGGCATCGTCATCGGCATCGAGGAGGTCTGGAACAAGTTCCTCCTGAGCCCGCTGGAGATGAATGCGTACGTCGACAGTTTCAAGTCGAAGTACGTGCAGGCCTACTTCGACGTCGGCAACATCGTGTTCTATGCGTATCCGCAGGACTGGATCCGCACGCTGGGTCCGCGCGTCAGGAAGGTCCACCTGAAGGACTTCAAGCTCGATCGGCGCAAGGGGACGTTCGAGTTCGTCCATCTGGGCGAGGGCGACATCGACTGGCCCGAGGTGCGCAAGGCGCTGCACGAGATCGGCTACGACGGGTATGTCACCACCGAGATCCGCGGTGGCGACAAGGCCTACCTGACCGACGTCGTCGCGCGCATCGATCGGTTCCTGGCCGGACAGCCGCCGGTGGCGGCCCCGTCGGCGTAAGGAAAATGCCGCGATGCCGGGAATGCCGAGAGAAAACGACATTCGCGGCATCCCGGCATCGCGGCATTCTCTGTGGTTGCGCTACCGCGCGTGGAAGGCCGCCGTCGGCGTCACCGAGGGGTAGGTGATGAGGACGTCGCATCCGTTCGGGCTGTCGATCGTGAACGGATCGGCCTGTGCCGGCACGCACCACGCGCTGCCCGGTACCAGCGGCGTCCCGTCGACGCTCCCTTCGCCACTGATACCCATCACGAGATGGAAGTGCGGCACGAGCGGCGTGAATGCCAGCGTGCCGGTGATGGTGCGCCGCTCCATGGTGAAGTAGCGGCAGCGCGTGAGGATGGTGCGGCCCGCATCGGCGGTCTGGAACGTGTCGTTGCCGTGCGTGTACGGACGCAGATCCGCCACGGCAAAGCCGTGCTCGAGGTGCAGCTGCCGGCCACGCCGGTAGTCGAACAGGCGATACGTGACGTCGGATTGTTCCTGCACCTCGATCAGGACCAGCCCTGGTCCGAGCGCGTGGACCGTGCCCGCGGGCACGAGGAGCGTGTCTCCCGCCGACGTGCGGCGCCAGTCCACGAGCCGCTCGATGTCGCCGGACAACGCGGCCGCTTCTCCCTGTTCGCGCGTGAGTGGGGCAGACAGTCCCAGTCCGATGGTGGCCTGCGGGTCGGCCGAGAGGATGTGCCAGGCTTCCGTCTTGCCGCGCGATCCGTCGTGGTGCGTCGCCGCATACTCGTCGTCCGGGTGCACCTGCACGGAGAGACGTTCCGACGTGAACAGCATCTTCACCAGCAGCGGACACTCTGTGCCGCGCCCGGGCCCGAGGATCTCGGTGGGGAAGGAGCGCGTGAGCGCTCCGAACGCCGGGCCCGCGCTCGTGGGGTTGTCGTCGGCCGTGAACCATGCTTCGCCCACCTTGACGTCGGGCGTCGGGTTCGTGAACCACGGCGAGAGATCCGTGACGCCCCAGGGGCGTTCGGCGAACGTGGGGACGAGCGCGAACGGTCGTTGCCAGACGGCCATCGCTCGATTGTAGGCCACCCCGTCGGCCCGCCTCGTCATCTCGACATACGTTCGTCACCTGACGTTGCATACAATGCGCGCCATGCACCACTCGTTGACGGCTCACGGGCGTACGCGCCGCAGCCTGATCCTGTCGGGCGCCGCGGTCATGACGGCCTGGGCGTCCCGCGCGCCGGCACTCGCGATCCGCGACGTCTCCGGGGCCGATCCCTTCACGCTCGGTGTGGCGTCGGGCGATCCGTGGCCCGACAGCGTCGTGCTCTGGACGCGACTGGCACCCCAGCCGCTCGAGCCTGATGGTCTCGGCGGCATGCCGCCACAGCCCGTGTCGATCCGATGGGAAGTCGCCACCGACGATCGCTTCAGGCGTGTCGTACGCCGGGGCCAGGTGGCCGCGCTGCCGCAGCACGCGCACGCCGTCCATGTGGAAGTGCCCGGTCTCGCGTCGGGGCGTGAGTACTACTACCGCTTCGAGGCGATGGGGCATCGCTCCCGCACGGGCCGCACCAGGACGACGCCGGCGCGCGGCAGTCTCGATCCGGCGAAGATCGCCGTCGCCTCCTGTGCGCGCTACGAGACGGGCTACTTCACGGCGTACAGACACATGGCGTCGGAGCGGCCGGACCTGGTGCTGCACCTCGGTGACTATATCTACGAGTACGCCGGCAATCCGAAGACGCCCGTGGCGCGGCCGTTCGATCAAGGTGAGATCGTCTCGCTCACAGACTATCGCCTGCGATACGCGCGCTATCGACTCGACCCGGATCTCCAGGCGCTGCATGCCGCGGCCCCCTTCGCGGTCGTGTGGGACGACCACGAGGTGGACAACAACTGGGCCGCCGACGTCGCGGAGGACGATCAGACGCGTGAGCAGTTGCTTGCGCGTCGCGAAGCCGCCTTCCAGGCGCACTACGAGGCGATGCCGCTGCGGCTCGCTGCCGCGCCGTCGGGTCCGCACTCGCGCCTCTATCGCGAGCTGGCGTGGGGCGACCTGGCGAACCTGTACATGCTCGACACGCGGCAGTTCCGCGACGATCAGCCGTGCGGCGACGGCAACAAGGTCGACTGTGCCGATCGGCTGCTGCCCACGCGCACGATGCTCGGTGAGGCCCAGGAACGGTGGCTGAAGGCACGGGCCGTCGAGTCGCGCGCGCGATGGGACGTGCTCGGACAGCAGGTGTTCTTCGGCGAGCTCTGGCGTCCGTTGCCTGACGGGCGCGACGCCCTGCCCATGGACACCTGGAACGGCTACGCCGCCGCGCGCGGCCGTGTCGTCGAGATGTTCGCGGATCGCCCGCGCAACTTCGTGGTGCTGACCGGCGATGTCCACCGGCACTACGCCGGGTCGCTGCCCGCCGACGCGCGGGATCCGGAGGGACGGCCGATCGGGGCCGAGTTCGTCACGACGTCGATCACGAGTTCCGGCGACGGCAGCGACGACCCGGCCGTCACCGAGCCCATCCTGCAGCGCAACCCCAACCTGCGGTATACGTGCGATCGCCGCGGGTACCTCATGATGGAAGTGACACCGCAGACATGGACCACGCACTATCGGGTGGTGCCGTTCGTGACCCGTCCGGACGCGCGGCTCGAGACGCGCCGGACGTTCATCGTGGAGGCCGGGGCCCCGGGGCTCTTGTGAGGCAACGGCGCGCGGCGCCTACAGTCCGGCTGGCATTCGGCCGACACACCGAGGAGAAGACACACTCGTGACTCGGACCCCGCCCCCCTCCCGTAGCCTCGCATCCGGCCTCCCGGTCGGCGCGCGTCCCGCGCGCCTGCGACTCGAGGCGCCGGCGGTGCCGGAAGCGGAGCAGGCGTTCGAGACGTTCAGCTACGCGGTGTCGCACGACCTCCGGGCTCCGCTACGGGCCATCGAGGGATACGCGCAGGCGCTGGTCGAGGACTACGGCGGAGCGCTGCCGGAAGGCGCGCACGAGTTCGTCGCGCGCATCCGGTCGGCGACTCAGACCGTCGAGCAGCGCGTGGATGCCCTGCTCCGCTTGTCGCGCCTCAGTCGCGGCGCCCTGCGCAGCGAGCCCTGCGATCTGGCCGAGCCGGCTGCGCACCTCATCGCCGATCTTCGGCGGGCCGAACCCACGCGGCACGTCGACGTGACGCTGGCTACGTCGATCCCGGTGATGGGAGACGCCACGCTGCTCGCGATCGCACTCGAGAACCTGCTGACCAACGCGTGGAAGTTCACGCGCGGCAGGGCAGACGCGCGCATCACGCTCGACGTGGCGTCGGCCGGTGACGACATCGTCATCATCGTTCGCGACAACGGGATCGGGTTCGACATGCGGCAGGCACACCGGCTCGGCGTGCCGTTCCAGCGGCTGCACGCCGGCGACCCCGTCGACGGACTCGGCATCGGCGTCGCCTCGTCGCGGCGCATCATCGAGCGACATGGCGGCCGGCTCTGGGCCGAGGGCGTTCCCGGACAAGGCGCCACGTTCTACGTCTCGCTGCCGACCGTACGTACACCATGACCATGGCTCTCGACGCTCCCTCCCCGCTCGTCCGGCGTCAGGTGGTTCCGACCACCGTGGCACCGGTCTCGACAGACGGGCGTCCGCCGGCGCCGGCGCAACCGGGACTGTTCGCTGCGGGGCCCGCGCGCGCCATCCGCGTCCTCCTCGTCGAGGACTCGCGTGACGATGCGTGGTTGGTGCAGCGGCAACTGGAGCGTGGGGGGCTCGCGCCGGAGATCCTGCGCGTGCAGGACGAAAGCGGTCTCCGCGGCGCACTCAAGGGCGGACGCTGGGACCTGGTCATCGTCGACTACTCGATGCCGGAGCTGAGCGGCCTCGACGCCGTGCGGATCGTGCGGCAGCACTGCGGCAACCTGCCGTGCCTGCTCGTCTCGGGCACGATGGGCGAGCACGTCGCCGTCGAGGCGATGCGCCTGGGCGCCAACGACTACCTGATGAAGGGCAACCTCACGCGGCTGGTTCCCGCCGTCGAGCGTGAGTTGCGAGAGTCCGAGAGTCGTGTCGAGCGACGACGGGCGGAACGGGCGCTTGCCGCGAGCGAGGAGCGCACGCGCCTGATCCTCGAGCACGCACTCGACGCCGTCGTCTCGTT
>CAYRAE010000155.1:0-8384 GCA_964422175.1 uncultured Luteitalea sp.
GAAGAACTGGTCGTAGGCACGGCGGGCGCCTTCGTCGTCGCCGGCCAGTCGTCGGGCCCGTGCGATCCCCAGACGTGACAGAGGCGCCAGTGGGAACCACAACGCCCGGCCAGGCTGGTCGGCGAGTCTGGCAAACTCCGCCTCCGCGTCGACGGCCTGTCCGGCCTGCAGCAGCGCCAGCCCGCGCACGTAGGTAGGCCACGACTCGGCGGCGCCGTCGTAGCGGGCCGCGTCGCGCAGCGCGGCGATCGCCTCCATCGGTTGCCGCCGCGCAAGCGCCGTCGCCGCGTCGATCGCCGGGAGCCACCCGTGCGTGAGCACCGTGCTGTCGGGCTGCGCGCGGCGCAGCGAGCGCGTGACCGAACCCGGATCGGTGCGGCCGCACAACGCCAGCGCGAGCACCACGCTGGCGCGCACGTCGGAGACGTCGTAGTCCAGTGCCGCCGGCGCGCTCCGCCTGGTGGTCCGGCAATCGCCGACCAGCGCACCGGTGAGTGCCTCGTAGCGGGCGGCATACGCCACGAGGCCGGGCATGCGGCGCCGTGCGAAACCCGCCGAGGCGAGCTGCGTCGCCGATCGAGCAGCGGCCCACTGTCCCTGCAGGGCGGCCGCGAGCGCAGGCATGTTGGATGCCCACGACGCGCTGCTCGACGCCCACGCCATCTGCCGCTGCATGCCCTCGGCATCGCCGGTGTAGTAGGCGATCCGCCACAGGAACGCGTGGTACTCCGGCGCGTCGAGACCGCGCGCCATCGCCTCGTGGTAGACGTCGCGCGCTTCGACGAAGCGCCCGAGTGCGAAGAGCGAACCGGCGAGATTGGAGTAGGCGGCAGCCACGTCGGGATTGAGGCGAACGGCCTCGCGTCCCGACTGCACACCCTCGACGTACTGCCCGAGGGTGTAGTGCAGGTGCGCGAGCACGTGGTGCGGACGCCAGTCGGCTGGATAGGCGTCCTTCCACTGCCCGGCTGTCGCCGACGCGCGGTCGAGCGCCCCGGAGACGCTCGAGTGGTACTCGGTCTCGATGTTGAAGCGTTCCTGGCCGGTGGTGCGCGTCCTGAGCTCGTAGGCTCGCGCGGCAGACGCCGCGACCACATCGTGCGCGTACATCTCGTTGGCTTGTTCGCGCGCGAGCGCCTGATGGGCCAGCGCGAACTCGGGATCGATCTGTACCGCGCGCTCGTAGAGCGCGGCAGCCACGCCGTAGTCGCCGCTCGCCGACCGCTCGGCTCCGAGCGTGTAGGCCTTGAGGGCGTCGAGCGACGCCGTGGTGGCCTGCGCGGTGGGCACGTTGAACCGGCCGATCGACTGCTGCGACTCACCCAGCGTCTGGCGCAGTCGCGCGGCCGCGTCGCCGAGCGCACCAAGGACGGCGCCGCGATCGCGGACCTCGACGCGCTCGCGTGCGACGACATCGCCGCTGTCGGTGCGCGTGGCGCGCAGCGTGACGGCCAGTCCGTCGCGCGTCGGCTCGATCGCTCCCGAGATCCACGCGCCGAGCCCGCGCCGCCGGGCGACTTCAGCGGCCACCGGCGCCGTGAGGCGGGTTCCCGGCACGCGGGTCATCTGCCGCAGCGTCTCGTCGACACTCGACGACGGCAGGACGCGCAGGAACGGCGTCTGCTGGAGCTGCACGATGAGGCTCTCGCGCAACGTGCCGTCGAACGTGGTATCGCCCGTCGCGTTGGCGAAGTCGGCCACCAGCACCGAGAGGCTCGCAGGCCTGCTGACGGGAGGCGCTACAGGTGATGTCGCAGGCGCGCGCCGCACCATCACGTAGGCTGCCACGCTGATCAGCACCGCCGTCGCGAGTGCGGCAGCGGCCATGTAGCCTCGTCGACGCGCGGGTCGTGCATGAGTGGAGGCGACGGTACGCAGGTCGTCGGCAAGCGTTGCGCCGTCGGCGTAGCGCGCGTCGCGCGCCTTCGAGAGGGCGCGCGCAATCACGCGCGTCAGACCGGCCGGCAGGCCAGGCACGAGTGCGCCGGGCGACGCGGGCTCGCGCATGACGATCGCGTCGGCAGTCCGTGCGGCCGTCGGCTCGTCGAACGGTAAGTGTCCAGTGATGGCTTCATAGAGGACCACGCCCAGCGAGAAGAGGTCCGTGCGCTGGTCGAGCGGCTCGCCACGCACCTGCTCCGGACTCATGTACGGCACGGTGCCCGCGAGCCCCCCGTGCGGTGCCGCGACAGCCGGCGCGTCGATGGTGCGCACCGCCGTCGCCAGCCCGAAGTCGAGCAGCTTGACGCCGTGTGCCGTCCACATGATGTTGGACGGCTTCAAGTCGCGATGGACCACGCCGAGCGCGTGCGCGGCGTGCAGCGCTGCGGCGGCCTGGATGCCGAGCGTCAGTACATCTGCCAGCGGAAGCGGGCCTGCCGCGAGACGTGATGCCAGCGTCTCGCCTTCGATGAGCTCCATCGCGATGAAGGGGCGCCCGTCGGGACCGTCGCCGACGTCGTGGACGATGCAGACGTGCGGGTGATTGATCGCCGCCGCGGCGTGCGCTTCGTCGTGCAGCCGCCTGCGCGCTGTCGCATCGCTCGCCACGCGACCGCGCGGGACCTTGAGCGCGACGCGCCGGCCGAGCGCGGCGTCCTCGGCGAGGAACACGTCGCCCATGCCCCCGCCGCCGAGGCGCGCGACGATGCGGTAGCGGTCGGAGGTCGGCGGAAACACATCGCTGCCCGCATTCGACGGGCCGCCCACGAGATCGCCGGCGGCGTCGGCCACCAGCCGCACGATGGGGTCATCGTCGGGGCTGTCGTGCAGCAGGAGGGACACGACTTCGGCACGCAACTCGGCGTCGCCATCACACAGCGCGTCGAGCGCGGTATCCCGATCCCGGGACGGCAGGCCCGCGACGGCGTCGAAGACCTCCCGCACGCGCGACCAGCGAGCGGCGGCGGCCGCCTCGATGCCTGTCACGGCGTGTGGTCCATCGCGTGCGTCATGGGGATGAGGGGATTGCCGGCCGATTCTCGCATGCCCTGTCGAGTCCCTTGCCGTTCACTGGAGAATCTCGATGAAGCGCCTGCTCCTGCCCGTCCTCGTCCTGTGCGCCGCCTGCACGTCACCGGCACCGCCTGCCGACACCGCTGCCCAGACACCCGCTGCCAGCGCCACGATCACCACGACCTCGTCGTCTCCGGAAGCGGTGGCGCAGCTCAGAAATGGCGAGCAACTCCTCGACAACCTGCGGATCGCGGAGGCATCCGAGGCGTTCGCACAAGCCGTGGCGCTGGACTCGAATTTCGTCCTCGCGCACGCCTATCACGGCTACACGGTGTCCGGAGCGGACGGCATCAAGGAGCTCGACGCCGCAGCCGCGGCAGCGGCTGGCCTTCCGGCGGCCGAGCGCGCGCTGGTGGAGGGCATCGCGGCCGCGCGGGCGGGCGACGTCGCGAAGGCGAACGCCGCATACGCGCGCGTCACCGAACTGGCACCCGGCGACTGGCGGGGACACTTCATTCGCGGGCAGCAGTTCCTCGAGTCGTCGAAGTACGCCGAGGCCGTCGAGTCGCTGAAGAAGGCCACCGCGCTCAATCCTGAAGCGGGCGGCGCGCAGAACAGCCTCGGATACGCCGCGCTCCGGCAGGGCGATGCCGACGGTGCCGTCGCCGCGTTCGAGCAGTACGCCCGCATCCTGCCCACCGAGCCGAACGCGCAGGACTCGCTCGGCGAGGCGCTGCTCTCGGCCGGACGTTTCGCCGACGCCGAAGCGGCGTTCAGGAAGGCGCTCTCCCTGTCTTCCGGCTTCTGGGCCTCGCACGAGGGCATCGCGTACGCGAAGTTCTACGCCGGCGACGTCGCCGGCGCGCGCAGCGCGTTGGCGGAGGCTCGGGCCGGTGCGCCGCGCACGGCCGACAGGCTCGGCGTCGACGCCACGCTGGCGGCCATCGCGATGGCGCAGCGCGACACGCGTGGTGCGCTCGCGATGCTCGACACGGCAGAGAAGGCCAACGCCGACGACGCCACGAGCGTGGCGTTCGTCCCGATCCGGTGTGCCCTGGTGCTGAGCGAAGCCGGACGTCATCGCGACGCACTGGTGCCCGTGGGTGCCGCGCTCGCCACGGTCAGCGCGAAGACGCTGCCGCCCGGGCCGGCGCGCAGCCTCGAGCGTCAGGCCCTCGTGGCACGCGCGATGGCCGAGAGCGGACTGCGCGACGTCGACGCGCTGACGAAGACGTCGGCGGCACTCGACGCGCTGGCGGCGGCGAACCCGGACATCTCGTCGGTGCAGTCCAGCATGCACTTCGGACGCGCGCTGCTCGCGGCGGCCAAAGGCGATGCGGCAGGAGCGCGGCAGCACTTCGATGGATGCTCGAGCGAGGACGACCTGTGCAAGTGGCAGGATCTCGTGGCCATGCAGGCGGCGGGCGATACGGCGGGTGTCGCACTCGCGCGCGAACAGCTGCTGAAGCAGTACCTCCGCGATCCGATGCACCTCGTCATCCGCTCGCGACTCTCGTCCTCATCCGAGGCGAAGGCGCGATGACGCCAGCGACGCATCAGGTGGACCTGAGCGTGGGGCAGTTCCGCGACGCATGGCGCGTGATGTGCCGTGCGTCTCCCTCGCACAGATTCGAGACGACCGGGAACGTGACGTACGTCTTCAGTGGCGTTCCCGTCGCGTTCTTCAATGTCGCCATCGTCACCACGCCGTCGGTGTCGGCGGCCTCGCTCCGCGCGTCTGGCGAGGAGGCGATGGCGTGGGCGGACGGCTCCGGCGTGCCGTGGTTGTTCGTCGTCACGCAGGAGACGATCGAACCCGGCGTCGATGCGCAGGCCGTCCTCGCCGGCTGCGGGTTGACGCCAATGCTTCCGCTGACGGGCATGCGTGCCGATCGTGTGGTGCCCGCTGACGCGCCAGCCGATCTCGCACTCACGGTGCCGCTCGACGAGCCTGGGTGCGGGGCTCTCGTGGACGTCAACTCCGCGGCATACGGCATGGATCTGGACGCGGCCAGGTCGCTGCTCGGCGCGCCGGCGTTCTGGAACGGCCATGTGCCGACGCTCGGATGTGCCGACGATGGATCGGCGGTGACGAGTGCGGCGGTGCTGCTGGTGGAGGGGTATCGGTACGTGGCGCTGGTCGCGACGCATCCGGCGCACCAGCGACGGGGCTACGCCGCCGCGGCGATGCGGCACGCGCTCGACATCGCGGCGGACCGGCACGGCGAACTGCCGACGGTGCTGCACGCCACCGACGCAGGTCGGCCTGTCTACGAGCGCATGGGGTACGCGCCCATGGCGACGCACACGTGCTACATCCCCTCGACGTTCCTCGCCGGGGACTGATCAGCGCTGTCGGTCGACCGAGGCTTTGGCGAGGAGCTTCTCTTCGAGGTACGTGGCGATCGCCTGGTTCACGCGGAGCTGGTTGGCGTAGCGCAGGAAATGGTGCGTGTCGTCGACGATCACCAGTTCCTCGGTCTCGACGCCTGCCGCGCGCAGGCGCTGGAGCAGATCGACGGTCTGGCTGAATCGGACGTTGCGGTCGTCGTCGGCGTGGATGAGCAGCACAGGCGATCGCCACGTCGTGACGCTCGCGACGGGCGAGCTCGCCCAGGCGGTTCGCGCAAGAGCCTCGACCAGTGACGCAGGACGCTCGTAGCGCCACGCGCCAGCGCCGATGCGACCGCCACCGTCGCTCGTGAAGTCGTGCACGCCATGGATGTCGACGCCCGCCGCGAAGGTCGACGAATCGCGGGCGAGCGCGAGCGCGGTGAGGTATCCGCCGTACGATCCGCCGTAGACGCCGATGCGCGCGGCGTCGACGTCCGCGCGCGTGCGCAGCCATTCACCGGCGGCCTTGATGTCGAGGTACTCCGACGCGCCTGCGATACCGGCCTTCGGTGGGCGGTGGAAGTCGAATCCGTAACCGATCCCCAACCTGTAGTTCACCGACAGCACGACGAAACCGCGACTGGCGAGGTACTGGTTGAGCGCGTACGCGTTCCAGTAGTAGTCGCCGTAGTGCCAGCCGAGCAGCATCTGCCGCATCGGACCACCATGGACGTAGACGATGGCCGGCCGCTTCGCCGTGCCGCCACCTGCCGGCGTGAAGAGCTGCCCGTAGACGCGGCCGCCGTCGCTCGCCGTGAACGTGACAGGCGTCGGCACGACGAGTTGCCCGGCGGGGAACGTGGCCGGCACCGCCGACACCCCGATCGCGATGCGTCCAGCGCCGTTCGGGCGCACGGCAGGATCGACGGCGTCGAACGCGAACGGCATGGGCGCCTGCTGCGCGCCGCCGCCGAGCGCGACCACGCGTCCCGTCGCGAGCACGACAGGCGACCATTCGAGTCCGCTGCCAGGCGTCAGGACCTCCGGTGCGGCCCGATCGACGGGCACGCGCACGAGATGACGACGGTCGATGTCGCCGGCTGTCGTGCCGAGGTTGCCTGCGTAGAGCGCGTGACGGCCGTCCGGTGCGATCGTGACGTGCTCCGCCATGTGATCGCCCGGCGTGAGCAGCAGCGGCGCACCGGTGCCGCTCGCGGTAATCGAGTAGAGGTGCGGCCACCCGTCCTGATACGACAGGAACACGAGACGCCCCGTGCCGGTCCAGTGCAGGTTCGTCCCGCCGTGCGTGAAGGGCACCGTGTCGCGCGGCCCCGTACCGCTGGCCCACCGCTGGCGTGCCTGGCCCGTCGCGACGTTGGCAATCCAGATGCTCCACGGCGTGGGTGCCGGTTCGAGCGACGAGGGCGGTGGGCCGCCCGCGCCCGGCCGGCGGACGAACGCGATGGACGACCCGTCGGGCGACCACCGCGGTGAGCCATCGCGACTCGTCGTCGGCGCGAGATAGCGCAGCGGCGTCGACGCGTTCGTGTACACCGCGATGAACGCGTGGTCGCCCCGGCTCGACACGAACGCGAGACGTGATCCATCCGGCGAGAACCGGGCTTCGCCCGCCGCGCCGCGCTGGTCGAAGAGCTTCGTGGCTGGCGCGCCGCCGCCGATCGGCACCGACCACAACTGACGTCCGCGTTCGAAGACCACGACGTCGGAGCGAGGCGAGAGCACGGGGTTCACGCCCTCACCGAGTGCGATCGGTGCGCCGCCGCCGAACGGCACCGCCCAGATGCTCACGGCCACCGGCGTCGTCATACCCGTCGGGTTGACCGGATCGGCATCGTCCCAGTTGGACCCGAAGTCACCGCCACGCTGGTAGACGACCCACGCACCATCAGCCGAGATCTGCAGCGCGTTCAGCTCCTGTCCATCGTCGGTCTCGTACGCGGTGAGCTGGCGTGCGACGAACGTGGGCCCTTCGGCCACCCACACGTTGCGCCGGCCCTGTGCGTTGAGCGTCCACGCGATGCGCTCGCCCGCGGCCGACGCCGTGAGGTTGGTGGGGAATGGCGCGCTCGTGACCGCCTCGATGGTGAAGGCGGTCGTCTGCGCGCCGGAAGGCGCGGCACACGCGAGAGCGAACCCGATGACGACGGCAATCCGCAGGAGGCGCGTCACGTGAGGCCTTCAGGCGAGCGCCGTGCTGTAGAGCGCGAGCAGACGGCTCCACGCCTTCTCGGCCAACGGCTCGTTGTAGACGCGCGAATCGGGCGGGCACCAGCCGTGCGCGGCGGCGTACACCTCGATCTCGGCGGGTCTGTTGGCGGTGGCGAACGTCTGCTTCAGCACGTCCTTCTCGGTGGGGGCACGCTGGTCGTCGTTCTCCGCAACGGCAACGAGGAAGTGCGCGCTCGTCTTCGCCGCCTGGAGATGCGGACTGTTGGGCTGATCGGTCACGAGACCGCCCCCGTGGAACGACGCGACGGCGCCCACGCGATCCGGAACCGCTGCCGCCGTCCGGAACGCCATCGGGCCGCCCATGCAGTAGCCCTGCGTGCCGACCTTCCTGTTGGTGGCCACGGACGGTTGCGTGTCGAGCCACGCGATGAACGCCTTCGCGTCGGTCGTGTGCGTGGTCTCGTTGAGCGAACGCGCGAGCGGCATCAATTCGGCGATCGGCGTCGTGGTGCCGTTGGATGCCGTCGGTGCCTTCTGCGTCCGATAGAACTGGTTGACGGCAAGCACGGCGTAACCCGACTCGGCGAGCCGCTTGCTCATCTGCCGCGTTGCGGGGCGCAGGCCGAAGATGTCGGGCCAGAACAGCACGGCGGGTGCCGTGCCCGTGGACGGATGGACGAAGTACGCGTCGCACTGACCGTCGGGTGTCGCGATGGTGACGTCGGCCTCGGTGACGGCCACGGCGTTGGCCACTCTCGGCAGCATCAGCGCGATGCCTGCACCCACCACCGCACCGAACTGTCGCCGCGTCACGCGCCCGCGCGCGTCGTACGCCCGTTCGTCCTCGTCAAAGTGATCCTGATCGCACATGCGCGCAAGCTTACCGCCGCCGCGCGCAATTGCAG
>CAYRAE010000156.1:0-8375 GCA_964422175.1 uncultured Luteitalea sp.
AGCGATACACCTCCGCCAGAGTGGTGTAGCCCTCGGTGATCCGCCGAAGTGAGATCACGAACTTCAGCAGGTCCGTGTACGCCTGCTGCCAGAACGGTTCTTTGGACCGCCCGAACAGGTTGTTGAGGAGCGTCGCGATAGCGTAGGACACGGCATACGGATCGAGGTCGTTGTGGAGCGGGTTGTAGCAGACTCCACTATTGAGGCCGACCTCGACGTAGTCCGACTCGCGACCGGCACGAGCCAGAATGCCGCGCACCTCCCGGCAGAAGTCGCCCTTCACCTCCAGGACGAGGCCACCCATCTTGTGGTCCGCATCGCCAGCACGCCATCGCAGGAGCTGATCGACGTACGGGTACATGCAGGCCGACGTCTTGCCGGTGCCAACGGCGCCCAGAATCATGATTCCGGTATAGAGCCCACGCTGCGGAATCGTCAGCCAGGTCGGTTCCGTGGCCCGTCCCGGTGTCGTCGCGTTGTGCGCCTCACCGAGCACGAGCATCGGCGCCGGCCGTGTATCGGGCTCGGGATACGGCGGGAGGTCTCGGTAGACGGCGGAGGGAACGGTCCGGAACACGACGATGGCGACGAAAGACGCGAGCATCGACGCCAGCAGGTACGGCGTGGTGAACCACAGCGTGGCATAGCCGTAGGTCAGCACCTCGAACACGTGGGGCCTGCGCGCGGCGATGAGCGCAAGGAACGGGTTGTCCACCTGCACAGGGAATGCGTGCAGGCCCCACGCGCCGACGGCGGTGGCGATCAGCAGTGCGAGGACGGCGCGATTGTCGAGGATGAAGCGCAGCATCGCCGGTCCGCCTCACTACGCGCTTGCCTGTCCGGACGTCAGGTCCACGCTGTTACCGGACATCGCCACTGTCGGCACTGGCCGGCGGTTGGGCGGGCGGCGCCGGCGACCGCCGTCTATCGGCGTCGGCACGTACGAATCCGGGTTGGCGGCACGCCACTGCAGGAACTCCTTGTCCCTGGCGAGGACGGTGTCGACGACCTGGTTGAGGACGTACTCAGTGGACTCGCCGATGAAGCGGGCGTAGGCATACAGCGTTTCGTTCGTCTCGTGGTCCAGCCGGGTGCGATGTCGGACCAGGCGCTTGCCACGCGAGCGGGGTTTGATCAGAGCCATGGGAAGACTCTCCTTCTTGGTAAGGAACGGCCGTGACGATCGCCTGCGGGTTGGCATGTCATGCGACACCGGAACGACCACGTGATGCGCGCGCTCGTGCGGCCGGTGGCCGACACCATCGCGGGCCAGAACTTGCGGAACCGACTGGACACGCACTCGGGGCGTGAGCGACCCTCCGAATCGGTGGCGGGCCAGAGGCACGCCACGCAGGGTGGGGTCGCTCACGCCCCAACTGTCTTGCTGCCCACCTGCCGCGGGCGGCAAGGAGCGCCGCCCGGTGCCCGCGACGGCTGTCCGCGCGCGAACGCCAAAACATCACGCACGGAACGACTAACGCGGCGCGCACAGAGCCAGGCACACCCACTGGTGGCCGTCGCGATGACGTCGATCGGCGGCCGGCGCGAAGGAATGGTCCACGTTGGCGCCTCTTCCCCTGTCTCTTCCCCTTCACGGCCGCCTCACGCCGTGGCCAGCAGGGGAGAGAGATGACGATAGCGGTGCGCCAGGACTCGGCATTCGAGTTGCCCCACGCCTCTCGCGATGGCGTCCGCTAGCGACGGAGATGCGGTAGCCAGGACCGCCGGGTCGCCACGCTCCTGCCACACTCGATAGAGCGCCTGAAAGCGAGGGGCACCGAACGCTTCCGTCGCCCGAAGGAAGCGGGAGTCGCGTGTGCTGACGCCGGCCCGTCTCGCCCCGAAGTACCAGCCCAGTTCGTCGCGAGTCTCCGGTCGAAGTGGCATCGCCAACTGTTCGAGGAACGCAGTCGTGTACGCGCCGGTCGCCTTGGCCAAGTGCTGGGGTACGAGCAGGCGGATGGTCCACGCCGGCAACGCCCGTAGCAGATCGGCGTGGTGCTCGAGAAACGCCCGAAACTCGATCGGCGATGGACGGGTCATCAGGTAGAGAAAGACCGTAGTGCGCTCGTCTGGCGCCACGCCGATGGGCAGCTTGTCCACGAAGTAGCGAACGGTGGACGTGCCGATCCCGGAATACGTGACCGAGGGCAGCTCTTCCCGTGGCACGGGGCGGGTCAGCGTGAAGTGCGTGACCTTGTCACCCTCTGTGCCGAGCCACGTGAGCCGGCGGTCTTCGAGCACGGCGTCGAGCACCATCAAACGCTCGATGGCCCTTGCCAGCGCCATGGGCTTGCGATGACGGTTATGAGGATCGCCGATCGCCTCGTACAAGGGCCGGTGATGCACGTGGTAGATCAGGGCGCGATTGTGTCCACACGGTCGAACAGTCGCCATCTTCCGCGCGAGCAGACCTGCGAAGAAGTCGTGCATCTTCTGCCCGCAGGCGATGCGAGCGAAGGTGCAGTATTGACGCCCCATGCAGACACCGCTGTACAGCATCAGCGTTGTGAGGAAGCCCGCCTGGCGAGGGGTGAAGCCGTGGGCCTCGACGGCATCGACGCGTTCTTCCCACGTCATCGCAGCACCTCCTCGGCGAGATGCGGGTCGGGCCCGCGACGACTGCCGGAGCGACCGCCACGCCCTCCTACGCGTCCTCCGGCCGATCGGTACCGAGTGAATCCGGCGCTGGCCTTCCCCGAGGCTTGAAGCCCGCGGTAGTGAAGCGTCGTCACCTCGATGTCCTCGATCTCACGTCGCCCATCAGGCATCTCCAGCTCGAGACGCAGATCAGGGAACTGCACGTGGCCGTCACGCATGGACAGTTCGTGCTCCTCGGCCCAGGCGCGGACCTCCTCGGAGGTCCGTTTGACGCGCCCATCCGAGTCCGACCGCCCCCGGTTCGGCTCCTGGAGGAAGCGCTGGTATTCGCGCTTCAGATCCTGCTCCAGCACGATGCGAAGAATCCGTGCCTCCCGTTCGGCCTGCCGCTCGGCGCTTCGCTCGAAGGCCCTGTACACCTGGGCGTCGTGCGACAGTTCACGAGTGCGAAGAGCGCCCGCATGAAAGGCCTGAGCGGGCTCGTGGTCTCGCACCCGGTGCGCTTCGAGCAGCTCCCTGCCGCGGTTCGTCAGCGTCACCACAGGTGTGCGGCTGTCGCGTTCGGCCGGTGCGATGGTCGTAATCAGGCCATTCGCTCGTAGGTTGCGAAGATCGCCTTTCCAGAGCGAAGCGGGCTCATCGCTGGTGTCCCGAAGATCGTCCACCGCCACGATCCTGAACGCCCCGACAGTCGCGAGCGTCCGGACCTCTGAGCCTCTCAGGTCGTAGGCTTCGTTGCCGAGGAACACGGTCTCCCGCTCACGGCCATGAGGCAGGTCCAGTCCATCCGTGAAGACGTCTCTGGGATCGCGATTGGACCGCTCACGAACGTCGTACGTGCGGCTCCCGCGGCCCGGACCCGGTCGCGCAGGCGACTCGATCGAGCGAGGGTCGAAGCTGTCCCACATGGCATCACCTCATCTCCGTTTCAGGAAGGGCCTCAGGTCCTCGTGGACACCATCGGACGTGCCGAGTTGGCGGTCCACATGCGTGAGCTTCCGGCCTGCATCGCGAAGAAAGAGCCAGCGGGAAATGCCGTAGAACAGAGCGCAGAGATTCAGGAACAGCAGCAGGGTTCCGCCGCCGAGGACCTCGGCATGACGGCGGAACAGAGTCGCCTTGTACGGGGCGAGGAACGTGAGCTCTCCCGCCAGCCACGAAGCAAACAGGAACACGACGATCGCCGCCAGGAACGCGGAGTTGGCAATCATCGGCTGGCCTCCTCGAACGCCTGGTCGACGCGGAAGTAGGCAATCTGGAGGCCGAGTGGGTTCACGCGAACGAACTCGTTCGGTACATGGTCACGCAGCGCAAAATCGATCTGCGCCACGTACGTTTCCCGGGCCCGCTCGTGGCGGGTGCCCGGTGTGTAGAACACCTTCTGGAAGGTGACCGCAGCCTTGAACGGGGCCGTCGTCAGTTCGCTCAGGCTGACGTTCTGGACGACGACATCGACCTCGTCGGCCGATGGGGTTGTCATGAAGGTCTCCAGCGTCCGGCTCTGGTCGTTCTGCGCGATGGTCGCGTCAGCCAGCGTGGGCTCCAGGAACAGGAGCGAATCGGGGTACTCGCGCTGTACGGTCGCCCGGATCCGGCTGAAGTGCTTCACGACGAACTGGGTCAGGAAGTAGCGCAACTCTGGCGGTTGCGGAACGTAGCTGGTCGCGTCGTAGGCCACCGCTTCCGCGCGCCCCACATCGTCGATGCGAATGACCAACGGCTTGATCTGGGCGTAGCGGGACGTCGTGTAGAGGTTGAGGCCGATCAGGCCGAGGGCAACCAGCGACACGAGGACAAGCGCGATCTTCAGGTAGGTGTTGAGGACCAGCGCCGAGCCGTACACCTCCACGAACTGGCGCTTCGCGCTGTCCAGGCTCTTCGGAGCGATGTCGCCGACGGTCGCTGGCATACAAGCTCCTTCAGGCTCCGAAAGATCCCTTCAGCAGGTGATATGCAGTCCACACGACCCCGCACGCGAGCCCGATTGCCATGGCCACCAGGATGGCGAAGACAAGCAGACGCGTCAGCTCAGGAGAGGCTGTCTCCTCATGGTCGGTTCGTGTCGGACCGTGCGGGCGATGTGCCATGAACGTGCTCCCTATCGACCCCTGAACAGCCGCCCGACCGCAACACGCGGCGACAGGATGCTCTCGCCACCGCCACCCGTGAAGATGTTGCTCGTAAGCGACGGCACGAGCAGCATCCCGAGGACGAAGGTCCCGACGACGGCGACAGCCTGCAGGGCGTAGACCCCATATTCCGCCTGTGTGATCGTCGGAGGCAAGGTCGTGACATACCGGTAGACGAACTGCTCGAAGATCATCAGGAAGGCCACCGCCACGACTGGAATGAACGAGTACTGAATGAATGCCTTCAGCCAGCCCCAGAACAACCAGTCGAGCTTCGGCACGATGAAGAACGGCACGAAGATCGGACCGAGCAGGGCGCACACCGCGCTGGCGATCAGGCCGAAGGCGATGACGGCCAGAGAGATGCCCTTCGCGACGGCGACGAGCAATAGGACCGTCCAGTAGATCAGGTTGGCCAGGATCGACCACGGATCCGGCTGCATGAAGTGGTCGGAGAGCTCGTCGAGATGGCGATAGATGTTGTCGAAGGAGCGCGCTTCGAGGACTGACTGGAAGTAGTGTGCCTGGTCGGTGATCAGGTTGCTGAACGACACGCCGATCCCCGGCAGCGGTGCCTCGTAGAACGTGATGAGGGCGTAGCCGAACGACACGAACAGCAGCAGCTTGGCGAAGTCGAACATCTGCTCGCCCAGGCCGTCGTGCGAGAACATCATCCGGATGCCCTGCCACGTGATGATGATGGTGGCAAACGCGATGAACATCCGGAACCCGAAGCTGATGAACTCCGGCTCGTAGGTCAGCAGCAGGTTCGCAATGGCCTGCTGCACGGTCGGCAGCAGATTGAGCGAAGGCTGGGTTGGCATCGTCTTCTCTCCGCGGCTCTACGGCTGCCTCCAGGTGCGAAGGGCATCGCCTGTACCGGCCACCATGGCCTCGTTCGCGGCGGCGCGGTCACGCCAAGTCACAAGCTGCATATTCATGGCGGCGGCGTCGGCGTCGCGAGCCCGCTTGTTCTCGATGAGCAGCTGTTCGACCACGCCGGTCAGGAGTTGTCCTCGCGCTTCGCGCTGGCGGGCGCCGATGAGCACGGCGCCGCTGAGCTTGTCGAGGACGGCGGTCGTGCTCTGCTCGAGCGTTCCGTTGGTCACGTCGCGCTCGAGTCCGTCGATGGCGCTCAATTCCCTGCGGCCGTTCAATCGGACTCGTCCGCTCTGATGCGTGGCCGTGATAATCGCGGCGTCGGCCGCATTGAGTGTGGCGAGTCGCGCTGACACCGACCGACGCGCCGCGGCCGGCCGCCGGCTCAACGCGTCGCCGGCTGGAAGCACGGGATGGCTGATGGCCAGGTAGGCAGCCCCTGCCGCGTCTCCGTAGTTCAGCGCCGCGTGATAGGCCCGCGAGAAGTGGAACAGTGCCGGATTCTCGAAGTCATGGGTACGCCACCGGGGCGGGTCTGGCACCCCGTACTTCCCCAGGTTGGTGAACATGCTCAGGCGCTGCGCCATCCGGCGAAGCTGACTGTGCTGATCCCTCTGCAGGAGATGCTGGTACTCCTCCAGAACCGCCGTGATCCGGGCCTGGATCACGTTCGCCACGTCCGTCACGGGGATCTGAGCCTGCACGCCACCAGCAGTGGCCAGGATGAGTGCGACTGACAGAGAGAGGCGGCGCATGAGAGTTGTCTTCTTCACGGCTGCCTCCACGTCCGCAGCGCATCGCCCGTACCAGCCACGAGCGCTTCGTTGGCCGCGCGCCCGTCGCGCCACGTGACCAGTTGCATGTTCATGGTGGCGGCCTCGGTGTCACGCTGCCGCTTACCGCGCGCGAGCATCTGCTCGAGTGCGTGCGACAACAACTGGTTCGTGGCCATGTCCTGCCGGCGCGCAAGCAGCTCGCCACCGGCGATCTTGTCGAGAATGGCGGTCATCTCGTGGTAGCGCAGCAGGCCGTTGAGGACGTCCGCTTCCATCTCGCGGACCGCGTTCTGGAGCTGGTCCTGGTAGCCGCGGAGCGCTCCGACCTGGTGGCCGGCCATCATCGCGACGGAGTCGCTGACCTCGATGGTGGCGTACTGCCGTTCGAACGTCCGGCGAGCCGCCGCGGTCAGTCCTCTCGAAGGAACACCGGGGCGCTCCAGCGGGACGGCGGACGCAAAGTAGGCGGTGCCGGCCGGGTCCCCGCTGTTGAGGGCTCGCAGCCAGGTGCCTCCGTAGGTCCACCGGCTGGCGTCGTGCCGGGCGATGCCGACAGGCGGCATCCGGTAGTGCTCCATCCCTCCGAGCCCCTGGGACATCCGCACGATCGTCCGGTACTGAGCCCGCAGTTCGTCGAGGTGCCGCTGGACGCGCTGCGCGATGAGCACTGCCTGCGTCAGGTGCGCAACGTCGGTGACCGGAATCTGCGCCCGAAGCGGAATCGGCAGGCCAGTGACGAGCACGAGAGCGCCGATGATGGCGAAACGACGAGACATACACACCTCCCGTCAGAAGCGACCGCGGCCGGCGCGAGTGAAGGCCGGCAGTTCCAGGTCGCTTGTGAGATAGACCTTCACGCGGTGGCCCTCACGAATGGTCACGGTGGGCAGCCGGTTCAGGTAGCGATTCATCACCTGCATGCTCGCCTGCGCGGTGGAGTCGGTCGCCCCGCCGGCGATCACGATCGTTCGGTCCCCATCACCCCGTGACAGACCGGCCGTGCCGATCCATTGAGCGAGACCGCTGATCAATCCCACCGCTCCCGCAGCGCCGAACGTTGACCAGTAGTGGTGGTTCACCTTGTCGCGCAGTCCGGCGTCGCCAATCTGGTTCAGGCCCATGAACTGGTCGAGGCGATACGTGCGCCCGTCCGGCTGGATGAGTCGATGAAGGGCCACCGCCAGCCTGGACTCACCGAGGGCCTGCACGGGGTTCGTCTCGCCAAGAATGCGTGCGCCTGCCGGAATCAGGATCTGATTGCCGCTGTGCGAGTAGATGGGATTGGTCACCAGCAGATTGACCGGGGCGGCCGTGCTTCCGTCCAGACGGTTGGTCAGCACCGTGTCGATGAGGGTGCCTTCGAGCAGCCGATGGAGCGGGCCGGCCGCGGGGATTGGCCCCGTCGATGCGGGCGTGCGCTCCTGTGATGGATCGGCAACGGGTACCGATGGCATGGCCTGCACCATCGCCTGTGGCGAGGTCGCCGGTGCCGTGCCGGCGCGGGCCGTCGCGCGCATGACGGCGTCCGCCACGTCGTCGAGAGACGAGTCGGTGGAGAGAGTCGATCCGTTCGACGCCGGCCGCGCGGAGCCAGCACCTGGACGCTCATTCTCAGGTCGGCGGCTCACCGCGACATTGCTCGCGAACAGACTTTCGTACTCACGGCGGCGCCTGTCGGCGGCGATCGGGTCCTCGGGTGCTGGTTGGGCCGGCTCGTCGTAGTACATCGGCGGCGCCTGACTGGCTGCCTGCTCGGCAGCCTGCAGTTCGCGTAGAGCCTGAGCCTCCATCGTGCGCAGCCGATCCTGGAAGTCGCGCACCCGGTCGGCGGTTGGCGTCTGCGGAGCCACGGCGGCCGTCGCGGCTCCTGTCGGGGGCTCCGGCTGCCCGACCAGCAGGATCACGAGCACGATGCCGACCGCCAGACCGGCCATGAGCCACGTCTGCATGTTCCGCGGCAGGACACCTCGCGGTGGAGTCCGGCGATCCG
>CAYRAE010000157.1:0-8374 GCA_964422175.1 uncultured Luteitalea sp.
ACCGCCGGCAGGCTCCGCAGGCGCAGCGCGTTGATCATCTGGAAGATCGCCGTGTTCGCGCCGATGCCGAGCGCGAGCGACAGGACCGCGACGGTCGTGAAGCCCGGATGTCCCCAGAGCTGTCGAGCACCGTACTTGACGTCGGCGACCAGCGCCTCGAGCCACGCCACGATGTTCATGTCCCGTGTCCTCTCGCGTTGCCGTGTGTATCCGCCGAAGCGGCGGAGCGCCTCGGTTGTCGCTTCGTCCGGTGTCATGCCGCCGGCGACGAGTTCGTCGATGCGTTCGGCCACATGGAACGCCAGTTCATCGTCCAGGCGGCGCAGCAGCCGGTTCTGCCGGAAGACGTTGGCCGCGCGCGCGATCCAGGCCATGGCCGTCAGCTGTAGCGCAGCACCCGTCCGACGCCGCGCGTCAGGCGCGCCCAACTCTCGCGTTCGATTTCCAGTTGCGCCCGGCCGAGGCTGGTGATCTGGTAGTACTTCGCGCGCCGCCCCTTCTCGGTCACGCGCCAGGTGGCCGAGATCCAGCCTTCCTGCTCCATGCGATGCAGCGCCGGATAGAGCGAGCCCTCCTCCACGCGCAGCGCATCGGCGGACACGCGCTGGAGGTGTCCGCAGAGCGCGTAGCCGTGCAGCGGCCCCTGCCCTTCGAGGCTGCGCAGCACGAGCAGCGTGAGCGTGCCCTGAAGAATGTCGTTGCGGGTCCGTGTGGTCATGTCCAGCCGTTGATGCCCTAGCTAGACAGGGATGATAGAGAGCTCCCAACGCGCCGTCAAGCACGTCATTCCAATCGCATCCTGGCGAGCAGCGCGGCGAATCGTGGATCGCCTCGGAGCGAGTCGACCATCGGATGCACCTTCAGCGTGGGCATCCAGTACGACCGTTCCTCGTACGCGCGTTCGAGCCACGCGAAGGCGTTCTCCGTGTCGCCGAGGTACGCGTAGATCCCGACGAACTGGAAGGGCTCGATGTAGCGCGTGCGGCGGAGGGTCAGGAGCTGGTTCAGGAGCGCCAGCGCCGCGGGCCTGTTGTTCAGGAGCGCCTGGTTGCACGCCATGACGAAGATGTCCGATTGCGCACCGCCCGAGAGGGCCGCCGCGGCGCGCCCGGCTTCGAGTCCCTCCGCCGGATTGCCGCGCGCCGCGTACGCCGCCGACAGGTACAGGTACGCGAGATACGTCTGGGGATCCTGCGCGAGGGCCTTCCGGCTCTCCGCGATCGCCTCGTCGAAGCGGTGTTCGAGGTAGTAGTGCAGCCCGCGCACGGCGACGAAATTGACGAGGGTGGGATCGAGGGTCCGCGCGCGCGCCGAGAACTCGGCGGCCTCGGCGAACCTGCCGTGACTGGCCAGGAACTCACCGAGCGAGTGGTTGACCCGCGCACTCGTCGGCGCCAGCGCCAGCGCCAGGCGCAGGTGCGCCTCCGCCTCCGCCCACCGCCAGTTGTAGTCACCCTCCACTTCGGCGAGCGCCACGTGCGCCGCGGCGAGGTCGGGGTCGAGTTCGAGCGCCCGCCGGGCGGCGCGCTCGGCGCGCGGATAGGCCTCGGTGGGCGCCAGGAACGCCATCGACGCCGCTCGCGTGAAGGCCGAGGCGAGACCGGCCTGCGCCGCGGCGAAGTCGGGATCCAGGCGGATTGCGCGCTCGAACGCGTCGCGGGCGGCGAAGATCTGCGAGACATCGCGCCTGGTCATCGCCAGCGCGAGATTGCCGTCGAGATAGGCATCCTGCGCGGCCGCCGTCGTGTCCGCCGTCGCCGGTCGCGCTGACGCGAACGGCAGCGACAGCGCGGTGGAGACGCCGCGACTGATCTGCGTGGCGAGCGCCTGCTCGCCCATGAGGACATGGGCGAGATCGCCGACGAATGACGCCTGCCAGACCACGTGTCCGCTGACGACGTCGACGAGCTTGAGCGACGTCCGCAGCTGCGTCCCGGTTCGTGCCAGCGTCCCTTCGAGCACGGTGTCGACCTGGAGCTCGCGTCCGGCGTCGACCGGGTCGACCACGCGATCGAGATACGGAAGCGTGGCGTCGACGGGGCGTACCGCCAGCGACGGGATGCGACCGAGCCGCGTGGCAATGGCATCCGCGAGACCGACGCGGAGCGCGCGATCGGCAGTGGACGGAGGCGAGGCAGCGGCGCCGTCCACTGCGGGTGCGACGAGAAGCGGCAGCACCGCCATCGTCCGCTCATGGTCCGGTGCGACGGCATCGTCGATCGCCGCAGACGAGGCCGGCGCGCGGCCAAGGGAATACGTCGCGACGACGGCGCCAGTGAGCAGTGCCGCGATGGCCAGCGCCGCCGCGGCGATGGGCACCTTGCGCTGACGGACGAACGTCGCGATCCGATAGCCGAGGCCGTCGGGCCGCGCGAGCACCGGCCGGCCGTCGAGGTATCGCGCGATGTCGTCTGCCAGCGCCGCGGCCGATTCGTATCGGCGGCTCGCGTCGATGTGCGTGGCCCGGGCCACCACGCACTGGAGCTCGCGCGTCACCTCCCCTGTCGTCTCCTCGAGCAGGTGCGCGAGCAGAACGCCAAGGCTGAACACGTCGGTGGCGGGCGTGAGCAGCGGCGACCCGCGGGCCTGTTCCGGCGACGCGTATTCAGGCGTGAACGCGTGAAATTCGGTGAGGGTGAGCTCCCCACTCTCCGCCGATTCGGTCACGCGCGCGATGCCGAAATCCAGCAGCTTGGGCACGCCCGCGGCCGTGACGAGGATGTTGGACGGCTTGAGATCGCGATGGATGATCTGCTGCGCGTGCGCGTGGGCCACCGCACGGCACACGTCGGCCATGATGACAAGCCGCTCGCGTTGGGTGCAGGCGTGCTGCGAGCAGTACTCGTCGATGCGCACGCCGTCGACGTATTCCATCACGAAGAACGGTTCGCCCTCGGCGCTCACGCCGCCATCGAGGAGATGTGCGATGTGCGGATGGTTCAGTGTCGCGAGGATCTGGCGCTCGCGGCGGAAGCGGCGCAGCATGTCGTCGCCCGAGAACGTACGGCCGACGATCTTCAACGCCACCTGGCGATGGAACGCACCATCGGCACGCTCGGCGAGGAACACGGCGCCCATGCCGCCACGGCCGATCTCGCGAAGGATGCGATACGCGCCGAATCGGCGACCGGCGTACGCGTCGGGGGCGGCGACGGACGTGGGCCTGTCGTCAGGCAGTTCGGGCCCGAGCGGCGTGTTCGTCGCGCCGTGCGCCGCGAGCAGTGACGCGACTTCGTCGCGAAGCGCCTCGTCGTCGCCGCAGTGGTGCGCCACCAGATCGGCGTGACGCTCCGGCGGCTCGTCGACCACCTCGGCGAAGATCGTCTTGACGCGCTGCCACCGCGCGGGGTCCATGCCCTCTGTCGCGCTCGCGCCCATCAGGCCGTGTTGCCGTGCGAGAGTTCACGCGTGAGCCAGGCCCTCGCGATCTGCCAGTCGCGCTTCACCGTGCGTTCCGACGCACCGATGAGGGCCGCCGTCTCCGGCACGGACAATCCGCCGAAGAAGCGTAGTTCGACGATGCGAGCCTGACGTTCGTCGAAAGTGCCCAGCTTCACGAGCGCGGCGTCGAGTGCCACCAGGTCGACGTCCACCGTCGCTGCCGGCACGTCCACGTCGTCGAGGGACACGCGAACGGCTCCCGTGCTGCGCTTGGCCGCGTGCTTGCGTCGCGCGTGATCGACCAGCACCTGGCGCATCACGCGTCCGGCGATCGCCACGAAGTGATCGTGGCTGTCCCACGGAACATCCGCGCTGTTGGCAAGCCGCAGGAACGCCTCGTGAACCAGCGCGGTCGGCTGAAGGGTATGTCCGGCTCGTTCGCGGCGGAGGGCTGACGCGGCGAGGCGTCGCAGTTCCTCGTAGAGCCTGGGGAAGACGACGTCGACGGCCTCGTCCCCGATCGACGTGCCGTCGAGGGTGAGGCGCGGCGCCTGCGCGTGGTCGTTCACGTGAAGACAAGAATACCGAAACGGCTGAGGCAGGTCACGCCTCGCAACGCGCGCGACGGGCACGCTTGCCACGTCGCATCGCGTGAGGCTATGGTGGCGGCGTCCCAGCCAGTGAGATCGCCCTCATGAGGTCGAAGTCCATGTCGTCCAGCGCTCCACCGCACATCATCCCGGTGTTGCCCTCGCCAGACGCGACGGCCGGCACCAGCGCCACTCCCGGCATCTCGCGACGGTCCGCGCTCCAGGGACTCGCGGCAGGCCTCGGCCTGGCCGTCACCCCGACGACGGCGGACGCGGGCGTCCATGACCACCCGCTCGCCGCGCACATCGTGCAGCGTCGCGCCACGCCGCCTGCCGCGGCTGCGCCGACGCCGAAGTTCTTCGACGCACACCAATTTGCCACGTTGGGTGTCGTGTCCGAGCTCATCGTGCCGGGCTCGGTCGCCAGCGGCAGCCCGGCATACATCGACAGCGTGCTCGCCGTGGAGCATGACGATGTGCGCATCGCGGTGGTGAGTGCCTTGTCGGCTGTCGACGCGGCGGCGCGCGACACGCATGGCGCCACATTCCGCACGCTGAAGGCACCGCAGCAGATCGCGATTCTCGAAAGCCTCACCGGACCGCTTGCCACGCTGAAGACATGGGTTGCCGGTGCGCACTACTCGTCCGAGGCCGGGCTGAAGTCGCTCGGATTCGACGGCATGCTCTTCTTCCAGGAGTTCCCGGCGTGTCGGCACGCCGAGGGACACGCGTAGGTTCCCCGTGCAGACCACACAGCGCGACCCCGCGGGACAACACTTCGACGTCGTCATCATCGGATCGGGCGCTTCGGGCGGCTGGGCAGCCAAGCGGCTCACCGAGGCGGGCCTTCGCGTGGTGGTGCTCGAAGCCGGCCGTGCCCTGACCGACGCCGACTACAAGGAACACGTCCACGCGTACCAGTTGCCGTATCGCGGCAGGACGAAAGCGCCGCTGGAACAGCGGCAGCCGAAGCAGTCGCAGTCGTACGCCGTGCGCGAGTGGAATGCCGACTGGTATGTCGACGACATCCAGGAGCCGTATCGCGACGACTCGACTCCGCCATTCCTCTGGGTTCGGACGCGCGTCGTGGGTGGACGCACGAACATCTGGGGGCGCGCCTGCCTGCGCCTGAGCGACGTGGACTTCAAGGCCGCCTCGCGCGACGGCAGGGGCGTGGACTGGCCGATCTCGTATGCCGACATCGCGCCGTACTACGACCTCGTCGAGGACTACGTCGGCGTGACGGGCATGACGGAAGGACTGGAGCAGTATCCCGACGGGCGGTTCCAGCCGCCGATGGGCTTCACGTGCGAAGAGGTGGCGCTCCGCACGCGCGTGAAGAACGCCTTCGGCTACACCATCACGCAGGGCCGCACGGCCAACCTCACGCGTCCGATCAACGGCCGTCAGGCCTGCCACTACTGCGGACCGTGCGAGCACGGCTGCGTGACGCACTCGTACTTCAACTCCGCGTTCACGACGATGCGCGACGCGATGGCGACGGGCCGCTGCACGCTGGTGACGGGCGCGATGGCGTACAAGGTCCTGATGGATCCGGAGACGCACAAGGCGCGCGGCGTCCTGTACGTGGACAGGGACACGCGCCAGCCGAAGGAGATCTTCGGCAATGTCGTCGCGCTGTGCGCGCAGACGCTCGAGTCCGTGCGGATGCTGCTGAATTCGTCCTCGCGGCAGGATCCGAACGGCCTGGCCAACTCCAGCGGCCTCGTCGGTAAGTATCTGATGACCCATTTCTCCGGCGGCGGCGCGTCGGGCAGGCTGCCTGACCTCGAGGCCACGCCGTCGATGAACGGCCCGAACAGGCCCTGCCAGCTCCTCACGGCACGCTTCCGCAACCTGCCGGGAGGGCCGCAATCGGCGGACTTCGTGCGTGGCTATGCGTGGAGCACGAGCGTCGGCACGGGCTTCGACTTCTCCGCGCCCGGCATCGGCGAGGCGTATACGCGCGCGATCGCTCGCAAGCGTCCCGTGTCGGTCACGTTCTCCGGCTTCGGCGAGTGCCTGCCGTACGCCGACAACACGTGCACGCTCGATCCTGACACGCGCGATGCGTTCGGCATCCCCGTGGTACGCCTGCACCTGACGCCGCGCGAGAACGAGCAGGCGATGCACCGCGACATGGCGACGCACGCGGCGGAGGTCCTGGAGCGTATCGGCGCCACCAACATCAGGCAGGCCCACCAGGTGCGCGGCCAGGCGCACGAGGTGGGCGCGGCGCGCATGGGGACGGATCCGAAAGCGTCGGTCCTCAACCCCTTCCTGCAGTCGCACGACGTGCGCAACCTGTTCGTGATGGACGGCTCGAGTTTCCCGTCGAGCGCGTGGCAGAACCCCACGCTCACGATCATGGCGCTCGCCGTCCGCTCGACGGACTATCTGCTGGAAGAGTTGAAGAAGGGGAACCTGTAGGGGATCACGCCTTCTCGAGGCGCTCGGCGCGATAGCCGCCGCGCCGTTTGTCGTTGACGTACATCGTGCCGAACACGGCGATGAGCACGAGGGCCGCGGGCGCGACGTAGCGGAAGGACTCCTGTCCGCCGCGCGCTTCGGCCGGCTGCAGGAGCGCGCCGGCTTCGGCAACGACGGGATCGTTCAGGCGCGTCGCGACAACCGCGCGCAGCGCCGTCGCCGTGGCATCGCCGTGTACCTGCCCGGTCTGACGCAGGGTCGTTAACGCCGTACGGGTCGCAGCGAGGGCATCGCCGATGTCACCGGCGTCCACAGAGGCCTCGCCGCGCGTGGCGGTGGCCAGGTGGTCCGGGAAACGCTGCTCGACGCGCTCGAGGACGGCTGTCGCCTGCGCGGGGTCGAGCGCCTCGGCCAGGAAGCGGTCCGCCAGACTGCCCATGAGCGGCACGCCCACCGCGCCCGCCATGCCGAGGCCGACACCGGCCGTCAGCACGATCCCCAGCGACCCCGTCCGTGGCAGTCGCTCGCTCACCAGCCCCACCATCGTCGGGAAGAAGAACGCGATGCCCCACGCGAAGATGGTGGCCACCGCAAGCGCCGACCACAGGCCCTGCACGAAGCTGAGCAGGAACAAGCCGGTGCCAGTGAGGATGGCGGCAACCAGCAGCATGCCTGTCGGCGCCAGGCGTTCGACGAAGTGCGTCGCGAGCAGACGCAGGACGACCATCCATCCGCTGATCCAGACCAGTACGAGGATGCCGTGGATGCCCACCGCTTCGAGCACCGCCGGCACCCATCGCATCGGACCGAGTTCGATCGACGTCGTGATGGCCATCATCGCGAGCAGCAGCAGGAACAGCGGACTGGTCAGCGTGTAGCGGAACATCTCGCCGACGGGAATGCCGGCCTCGGCGTTCTCCGTCCGCGGAAAGCGCTGCGGCAGTACCAGCGCGCCGTAGACGAGAATCGGGACGTAGATCACCGCAAGCTGATACGGCCAGTAGCCGAAACGGCCGCCGTAGGTAGCGAGCAGGAAGCCGACGATGCCGCCGGCGACGATGCCGATCGGAAAGAAGGCGTGGAACCAGTTCAGGTGCGTGGTCTTGGCGTCGGGGAACAGCGCCGCGACCAGTGGGTTGCCGGCGACCTCGATCATCCCGTTGCCGACGGCCAGCGTGGCCGCGCCCAGCATCAGCATCCAGAATCCCGACGGCGAACCGACCTGCGTGACGGCGGCAATCATCAGCGTGATGCCCGTCAGGTGCATCGCGAAGCCGAATCGCACGCCCTTCTCGAGCCCGTACGCTTCGAGCAGCGGCCCGAGCACGAGCAGCGAGATCGCCATCCCCCACAACGCCGCGCCGCCAATCAGACCGACCTGGTAGTTGGTCAGGATGAAGTCATGCTTGAGCGCGACAAGGATGTTACTGACCAGCGCAAACGACGCCCCCGTCGGAATCAGCGCCAGACAGATTCCGGAGAACAGCCGGTTGCGGTTGATTCCGTGCCCCATGACCTCGGACATACCTTTGGACCCTTCCGTCGATCCCGACGTCTCCGTGACCCGCATCCCGCCCCCGGTAGCTTGCCTCGCCGTCCTGCCCTGTCGCCGGTTGCCGATCGTGTCGTCCTGCCGGTTGCCCCGTCGTCGGTGCCGGTTGCCGGTCGCCGGTCGCCGGTTGCCGGTTGCCGGTTGCCGGTTGCCGGTTGCCGGTTGCCGGATCTGTTATGTGCCGCGCAGTATATGCGCACTCCGACTCGGCTGTGATACACCTGTCGCTTCATTCTGGAGGGCGCGGTCAGGTGGCTGAGGGGACGATGAGCGCGGGCGCGCTGCGCTTCGTGACGGCGGCTGACGTCGAGGTCGAGGAACTGCCGTGGGGACCGCACGAGTGGTTGTGCAGGCCCGGGCTCACCGACGCGCGTGATCTGCTGCTCGTTCGCGTGCGCATGCCGCCGGGCACGGGACACGC
>CAYRAE010000158.1:0-8358 GCA_964422175.1 uncultured Luteitalea sp.
GCGTGCTCGTCATCTTCCCGTTCGAGCGCGAGCTCTACGAGCGGGCCGGCGTACCTGTCACGTTCGTCGGGCATCCGCTCATCGACCTGATCGACAGCCGGATATCACGTGAGGATCTCCTGACGAGTCATGGCTTGTCGCCAGACGCGCGCACGATCGCGCTGCTCCCGGGCAGCCGTCACAACGAAGTGGCCAGCACGCTGCCGACGATGATCGAGGCGTGCCGCCGGTTGCGTGAAGACGCGCCGGATCTGCAGTTCCTCGTGGCCCGCGCTCCGGGCCTGGCAGACGCCGACTTTGCCGCGGCCCGGTCGGCAGGGTTGCCCCTGGCAATCCATCAGGGCGATACCGATGCCGTGCTGGCCGCGAGCGACCTCGTGCTCACCGCGTCGGGCACGGCCACGGTCCAGACGGCCCTCCACGGCAAGCCGATGGTGATCGTGTACCGGCTGTCGCCGCTGACCTACAGACTCGGCCGGCCGTTCGTGAAGGTCGACACGTTCGGCATGGTCAACCTGATCGCGGGGACGCGCATCGTGCCGGAGTTGATTCAGGACGACTTCACCGCGGAGCGTCTCCACGCCGAAGCGCGCCGATTCCTGACGGACGCCGCGTATGCCGATGACGTACGCAGGCAGTTGGGGGATGTCGTGCAGGCCCTCGGTGGGCCCGGTGCGTCGGATCGGGCGGCCAGTTCAGTCCTGGACATCGCGCGTGTGACGTGACCAGCGGCGTAAGGGCGGCCCTTGCCTGCCCTCCGTAGCTGCGCAGCAGCGGAGAGGGTGGCCGCCCATCGGGCAGCCCCAGGTGCCCCTACAGTGTGAGGGCGGGGAATCGAGGAGTGATGGTGCACGAACGACGGTCGAGACGAGCGTGGGTGAGCGTGGTGGTGCTGGCGTGGCTTTGCGCCTGGACGACCTCCGACGCACGCGCCTCCATCGTCGTGCCGTTGTCGCTGACCGAACTGGTGAGCGCCGCCGATGTCATCGTCGACGGCACCGTGGAAGAGGTGCGGCACGTCGAGGTCAGCGGACGCATCGAGCGCATCGTGCGCGTGCGGGTCGCGTCGGCTTGGAAGGGCGCGCCCGACGCGGTCGTGTACGTGCGGTTGGCGGGTGGACGAATCGGCCGCACTGAAGCGCGCGTGCCTGGCGTGCCGGACGTCGCTGCGGGAGACAGAGCGGTGTGGTGTCTCGCACCACACCCGCGCGGTGGCTACAGCGTGATCGGACTCCATCAGGGAGCGATGCCCACGACGATGGGGCCGGACGGCGTGGCGCGCGTGCTCGCACCATCGACGTCGGCCGACGCACGAGGCGCCGTGTCTCGCGTCCCGCGCCCGATGACCGATCTCGCACGTGACGTGCGCGCGCTTGCCGCCGGAGCGGCGCGATGAGGCGACCTTCGTCCCGGAGCCTTGGCGGTAAGATATTCCCGGCATCGCGGCCCGCCTTCGCGCCCGAGGCGCTACGGCGCGGCAAGCATGTCCGACATTTCGTGCTCGTGGCCGTGCTCGCCCTGCTGACGACGGTGCCGACATCGGCGTATCTGAAATTCGGCTACGCCATCGACGGGCGATCCGTCGTGCTCAAGTGGCCCGATGGACAGCCCGTTCGCTACGCCGTCGGATCGCGCGGTGTCGCGGGTGTCTCGGCAGCCGAGTTCCGCGACGCCATCGCTCGCGCGCTCCAGACATGGGAATCGGTGCCGACCGCGTCGATTCACTTCCAGCTGGACGGCGTGACCGATCGCGTGCCTTCCGACAACGACGGCGTCACGTTGCTCGCGTACGACAGTCGCCCCGAACTCGATCGCACGCTCGGCGCCACGAGCTACACGATCGACCTCCTCAGTGGCACGCTGCTCGAGGCCGACGTCTTCTTCAACGCGGCGTTCCCGTGGTCTGTGGCGGGCGCCGGACAACCCGGCCGCTACGATCTGGAGTCGATCGCGACGCATGAGATCGGACACCTGCTTGGCCTCGGGCATTCGGCACTTGGCGAAACGGAGGTGCTCGGCTCCGGCCGTCGCGTGTTGTCTGCAGGCGCCGCGATGTTCCCGATCGCGTTCTCGCCGGGCAACGTCAGCGGGCGCGTGCTCCAGGCCGACGACATCGCCGGCGTCTCCGACATCTATCCCGACGGCACGTTCCGTCGCGAGACCGGCAGCATCTCCGGCCGCGTGCTCAAGGACGGCATCGGCGTCTTCGGCGCGCACGTCGTGGCGATGCACCTGCGATCGGGAAAGCTCGTCGGCGGCGTGACGCTGGACGATGCAGGCAACTTCATCCTCGCAGGCCTCGAACCAGGTCCGGTCGTGCTGCGGGCGGAGCCGCTCGACGATGGCGACGTGAGGAGCTTCATCGACTCGCCGCGGGTGGATGTGAACTTCCGCGTGGCGTTCTCGCCGCGCGCGGTGTTCGTGCCCCGTGCGGGCAACATCCCCGACGTCGTGATCCGGGTCGTGGCGAAGTGATCGCGCGCGCGGCGGGATGGTGGGCACTGGCCGGCCTCGTGCTGTCGGCCGCGCCCGTGCTCGCGCAGCAGCCTCCATCGTTGCGGACGGCGGGCGAGCGACGGTTCGAGGTGACGGTGCTCGGCGGCGTGTTCGGCGGTGCGGATCTCGGTGATGCGCCGGCGAACATGTCGGCCAACGACGTGCCGTCGAGCGGGCAGGCGGCGCTCTTCATCACGAAGACGTCGATCACCGATGCGCCCGTCGTGGAAGGACGCGTGGGCGTGCGTCTCGCAGGAGGGTGGTGGGCTGAGGGAGGCCTCTCGTACGCCCAGCCTGATTTCGCCGTGCGCCTGTCTGCTGATACGGAAGGGGCGCCTGACGTGACGGCCACCTCGCGCCTCACGCAGGTCGTGATGGATGGCGCGTTGCAGTATCGATGGACGGGCCGGCGTGTGTCGCCGTTCGTGATGGCGGGTGGCGGCTACCTGCGTCAGCTCGACGAGCCGCGCACGACGGCCGAGGCGGGATCGGCGATGTACGCGGGCGGCGGCGTGCGCGTGCGGCTCTCGCGAGCCCCTCGAGGATGGACCAGTCGCCTCACTCTGCGCGGCGACGCGCGCCTCGTCTGGCTCCGCGGCGGAATCCGCCTCGCCGACGAACGCGCCCCCACGTTCATCGCCGTCGCCGGCCTCGCATACGCGTTCTGACGCAAGCGAACGTCTGCGGCCCTACGGCGCCTGACGTACGCCCAGCAGGATTTCCGTCGTGAGCTGGTCGAGGCGCTCGTAGGCGAGGCCTCGCGCGGCAATCGCGTGTCTGTCGAACGTGCGAGCGGCAAGTGCGCGAGCGCCGTCGGCCGTGAACGCGCCGACGCTGCTGCCGTCGCCATGCGCGTCGCGCAGGATCGCCTGGATCTCCGCGTCGGCGGTCCACTGCGCGGCCTTCTCCTTCAGGATCAGGTACGTGCGCATGCACCCGCGCGCGAAGGCCTTCACGCCTTCGCGATCCTCGGTGCGATAGGCGTGCGCGTCGAAGTGGCGCGGCCCGTCGTAGCCGACGTCCTCCAGGAACTTCACGAGGAAGAACGCCGCGCGCGGATTGGCGGCGCCGAAGCGGTAGTCCTGATCGTAGCGGCCCGGATTCTGGTCGTTCAGGTCGATGTGGAACAGCTTGCCGGCTTCCCACGCCTGCGCCACGGCGTGCGTCACGTTCAGCCCGGCCATCGTCTCGTGCGCCACTTCCGGATTGACGCCCACCATCTCCGGATGCGCGAGCGTCGGGATGAAGCCGAGATAGTTGCCCGTCGTGGCCATGTAGATGTCGCCGCGCGGCTCGTTCGGCTTGGCTTCGAGCGCGAACCGATAGCCGTACCGCTGCGACAGGCTGTACTCGCACAGGTAATCAACGGCTTCCCTGAGCCGCTTGACGGCCTCGTCGGGACGCCGGCACGCGTCGGTTTCGGTGCCTTCACGTCCGCCCCACAGGACGAACGTCGCCGCGCCGAGTTCGGCGCCGATGTCCATCGCCGCCATCGTCTTCTGGATGGCGTAGGCGCGCACCTGCGGATCGTTGGCGGTGAAGGCGCCGTCCTTGAAGATCGGATCGGTGAACAGGCTCACGGTGGCCATCGGACACACGATGCCGTGCGCCTGCATCGCGGCCTTGAACGCGCGCACGATGGCGTCGCGCTCGGCGGGCGTGGCGTCGATGGGCACGAGGTCGTTGTCGTGGAGGTTGACGCCCCAGGCGCCGACTTCGGCGAGCATCGCGACGGCGTCGGCCGGAGGCAGCGCCTCGCGCACGGGTTCGCCGAAGGGATCGCGGCCGCGATTGCCGACGGTCCAGAGACCGAACGAGAACTTGTGCGACGGGGCGGGGCTGTACGGGTCGGACACGGAACGATCTCCGAAGAAGGGAACTCGCGGCGAGTGTACGTCAGGGTTGCCGTTGCGGCGGCGGCTCGTCGAGCGCGGCGTCGATCGCACGGCGCAACGTCTCGTCGTCCGGCGCGACGCGGCTCGAGAAGTACGCCTTGACCTTGCCGTCGCGTCCGACCACGTACTTGCCGAAGTTCCAGCTCGGCAGGCGACCGCAGGAGCCGAGGACGCGATAGACGGCCGACTGGTCCGGTCCGTCGCGCGTCACCACCTTGGCAAACAGCGGGAAGCGTACGTCGTATGTCCCGGTGCAGAACGTCGCGATCTCGTCGGCGGTGCCTGGTTCCTGCGCGCCGAAGTCGTTGCTCGGGAACCCGAGCACGGCGAAACCGCGATCGGCCAGCGCGTCGTGCAGGTGCTGCAGGCCTGCGTACTGCGGTGTGAATCCGCATGCGCTGGCGGTGTTGACGACGAGCGTGACGCGGCCGTCGAACGTGGAGAGTGGAACGGACGATCCGTCGAGCGCGTCAGCCGAGAGGGCGTAGAGCGAACCGTCGGTGTCGCGCAGCGGCGTGAGCGTGTTGGTCATGGCAGTCCGGAGAAACGCAACGGCATCGGCGAGACCGCGAGCGATGCGCCTGACGGGTCGACGCGCGCGGCTCATGCGAGCGCGTCCCGCACCTGACGCAGCGCGGGGTAGAGGGCCTGATACGCCCGGTACTGACGCGCGAGCACGGTCTGGCCTTCGCCCGGCGCGACGTCGCCGGTGACGCGGACGACGCGATCGCACGCGGTGTCGACGTCGGGCCACACACCGACGCCCACGCCGGCGAGGATGCCCGCGCCGTACGCGGCGCCTTCCTCGGCTGCCACGGTCTGCACGTCGCGTCCGTACACGTCGGCCTGGATCTGTCGCCACAACGCGGAGCGTGCGCCGCCGCCACCGAGACGGATGGCTTCGACGGGCACCTGCATCTCGCGAAGGATCGTGAAGCTGTCCTGCAGGCTGAACGCGACGCCCTCGAGGATCGCGCGGATCACGTGCGCGCGGGTGTGCGACGCGGCAAGGCCGACCAGTGCGGCGCGCGCATGCGCGTCGAGGTGCGGCGTGCGTTCGCCCATCAGGTACGGTGCCCACAGCACGCCGTCGGCGCCGGGCGGCACGGCGAGCGCTTCGTCGGCGAGACGTTCGTAGGGATCGCGGCCGTCGCTCGGCCCGGAGCCGAACCTGTCGCGGAACCAGCGCAGCGACAGTCCGGCGGCCTGCGTGACGCCCATCACGTGCCATCGTCCGGGTACGGCGTGGCAGAACGTGTGGACGCGGCCCTGCGGATCGAGCGCCGGTCTGTCCGTGGCCGCGAACACCACGCCGGATGTGCCGATCGTCGCGCTCACGGCCCCTGGGGTCACGATACCCATGCCCACGGCGCCGGCAGCCTGATCGCCTCCGCCGGCAACGACCGGGATGCCCGGGCGGAGCCCGACGGCAGTCGCGCCATCGGCGCTGAGCGATCCGGTGATCTGCGGTCCCTCGAACGCCTCCGGCATCATCGTGGCTTCGATACCCGTGGCGCCGAACATCTCCCGCGACCAGCGGCGTCGCACCACGTCGAACAGCAGCGTGCCCGAGGCGTCGGCCACGTCGGTGGCGAAGCGTCCCGTGAGGCGATAGCGGATGTAGTCCTTTGGCAGCAGCACGTGACGCACGCGCGCCCACGCGTCGGGTTCGGTACGGCGCACCCACAGCAGCTTGGGCAGCGTGAAACCGGTCAGCGCGGGGTTACTCGTCCATTCGATGAGGCGAGCCGCGCCGATGCGCTCGGTCAGCAGGGCACATTCCTCGTGCGTGCGCTGGTCGCACCAGATCAACGCCGGACGCACCACCACGCCCGCCTCGTCGAGCAGCGTGGCGCCGTGCATCTGGCCCGTGAGGCCGATGGCCGCGATGGCCGACGGTTCGAGGCCGGCGGCTTCGAGTACGCGCGGCACCGCCTGCCGGCATGCGCGCCACCAGTCGTCGGGATCCTGCTCGGCCCACCCCGTCTGCGGCGCCGCGAACGGCGCGTGCTCCGCTGTCGCCGATGCAATCACCGTCCCCGATTCGTCGAGAATCAGCGCGCGCGTGCCGCCGGTGCCCACATCGATGCCGAGGAGATAGGTCATGGCGCCGGGCCGCATGCTATAACAGCCGCCTTCGCGGCCGGGCACCGTACGCCGGGCACCGGGCACCGGATCGGCAACCGGGACGGCCGGGCACCGTACTCCGGCCACCGGGCCCCGGGCTTGTCCTCCCCGTTCAGGAGCTGTCGATGCCATTTCGTTCCCTCGCGTCTCTCTTCGTGTTGGCCTGCATGACGTCATCGGCTGCGGCGCAAGTTCCACCGACGGGGACCGAGATCCGGTTGTGGTCGGGCGATGCGCCCTTGGCGACCGGGAGCGGGACCGAGGACACGCCGGCGCTCACCGTGTATCAGCCCGCGCCGGGGACGGCGACGGGCGCGGCGTTCGTGGTGCTGCCTGGCGGTGGGTATCGCGGCCGAGCGGCGCACGAAGGCGAGCCGATCGCGCGCTGGCTCACTTCGCTCGGCGTGACGGCGTTCGTCGCGCGCTACCGCGTGTCGCCGTATCGCCATCCCGCGCCGCTCTCCGACGCGCAGCGCGCGATCAGGTACGTGCGGGCGTACGCGAAGGACTGGGGCCTCGACGGCCGCGTCGGCATCCTCGGATTCTCCGCGGGCGGCCACCTCGCGAGTACTGCCGCCACGCAGTTCACCGACGGTGACGCGAGCGCTGCCGATCCCGTCGAGCGCGTGAGCAGCCGTCCCGATCTCGCCATCCTGATCTATCCCGTGATCACGTTCACGGAAGACGCGTACGTTCACAAGGGATCGCGCACGAACCTGCTCGGCGAGGCAGCGACCGCCGAGCAGATGGCCGCGATGTCGTCCGAGCGCCGCGTCACACCGCGCACGCCACCCGTGTTCCTCGTCCACACGACAGGTGATACCGGCGTGCCGCCCGAGAACAGCCTCCTGTTCGTCGAGGCGATGCGCAAGGCGAAGGTCGAGCTCGAACTGCACCTCTACGAAGGCGGCCGCCACGGCTTCGGTCTGGGAGAAGTCAAGGACGGTCCCATCGGCACGTGGCCGATCCTTGGCGGACTGTGGCTGCACAAGCACGGCTTCGCGCGCGAAACCACTGTTTCAGTGAAGTAGCGACATCATGCCCGCACGCCTCTTCCTCGCACTGCTCCTGACGACGCTGCCGGCGATCGCCGACGCGCAGATCGCGCCGCGGGCATTCGACGTGGTGGTCTACGGCGGCACGGCCGGTGGTGTGGTCACGGCCATCGCCGCCGCGCGCGAGGGCGCGCGCGTGGCGCTGCTCGAACCGCGCGATCACATCGGCGGGATGGTGTCGGGCGGTCTCGGGTGGACCGACTACGGCAAGAAGGAGGTGATCGGCGGCTACGCGCTCGAGTACTACCAGCGCGCGGGACTCGCGTACGGTGCGCCGATCCAGTGGTACCTGGAGCCGCACGTCGCCGAGGCCATCTACAGGCGGTGGGTGGCCGAGGCCGGCGTCCACCTGTTCTACAGGCATCGTCTCGTCGAGAAGACGGGCGTACGCAAGGACGGGACGCGCGTCACGGCGATCCACATGGAGAACGGCGCGTCGTTCACCGCGCGCGTGTTCGTCGACGCGTCGTACGAAGGCGACCTGATGGCGCAGGCCGGCGTCACGTATGCCGTCGGCCGCGAGGGTGCCGATCGCTACGGCGAATCGCTCGCCGGCGTGCGCGACCGCACGCCGCTGCACCAGTTCCAGGTGTCGGTCCCCGCGCGCGACGCCAACGGGCAGCTGTGGCCCGAGGTGTCCGGCGCGCCGAAGGCTCCGTCGGGATCGGCCGATACCAAAGTGCAGGCGTACAACTTCCGTGTGTGCATGACGCAGCGGGCCGACAATCGCGTGCCGTTCCCGAAGCCCGCGGCGTACACGCCGACGCGCTACGCGGTGCTCGCGA
>CAYRAE010000159.1:0-8312 GCA_964422175.1 uncultured Luteitalea sp.
CCATCTCCCGATGAAGCGCGCCATTCACGCCATCGATCCCATCCGGCAGCTCGAGTTGCTGCGGTTCCAGCTCGCCGAGTGGAACAGCGCGCTCGAAAGCACGGTCGACTTCCACCGCCGCATGCTGTCGATCTTCGGCTCGACCCGCGACCTGCACACGCTCTATCTGCTCCCGAAACCCTTCAGGGACTGCACCGCGTATCTGCCGTTCATCGTCGAGCAGTGTTTCGAGCGCACGGACCGACGCTTCATCGTGACGCGGACCATGATGCGCGACGAGGATGCGCTGTGCCGGTCCGACGATGGGCGCAAGGTCCGGTTCGAGCCGGGCGTCGACGTGCTCGCGTGGAATGGCGTTCCGATCGTGCGGGCGATTCAGATCAACGGCGAGTCGCAGGCGGGGAGCAACCCCGATGCCCGGTTCGCGCGCGGACTCGACAACCTCACCATCCGGCCGCTCAACAGCTCCCTGCCGCCCGACGAGATGTGGGTGGACGTCGTGTTCCGCGCGAGGAATGGCGCGATTGCGACCTGCCGCGTGTACTGGCTGGTACACACGACTCGCGACGGCCGCGCGTCGTCCACGGAAGCTGGCAGGAAGAGGGCCGCGGTGGACGTCACGCGGACACGCATCATCGAGATCAAGCGGGATCTGTATCGGCACGACGATTCCGCCGCGCTCGGTTCGATGAAGGACGTCCTGTACGCGAAGAAGAAGACAGTGCTGGGCCGGACGTTCGGGTACGTCCGGATCTTCAGCTTCGATGTCCCGGATGCGTGGCGCTTCCGCCGGGCGTTCGCCAGACTGATCACGAAGGACGGCTTTCCGCAGGACGGACTCGTGCTGGACGTGCGCGGCAATCCCGGCGGCAACATCCGCGCAGCCGAGTCGTTGCTGCAACTGCTGACGCCCGGGACCATCGAACCGGAAACCTTCGAGTTCCTCAACACGCCGCTGAACTACCAGATCTGCAAGTCCGCGCCAGATGACTGGGACTTGAAGCGATGGGTGCCCTCGATCGGCGATGCCGTGCTGACGGGCGCCACCTATTCGGCCGGGTTCCCGCTCACGCTCGACGACATGTGCAACGGCATGGGTCAGGTCTACTACGGTCCTGTCGTGCTGATCACGGACGCGCTGTCGTACAGCGCGACGGACATCTTCGCCGCGGGCTTTCAGGACAACGGGATCGGTCCGGTGCTCGGCACGAGCGGGAACACCGGCGCAGGCGGGGCCAACTTCTGGTCGCTGGACGATCTGCTGCGAGCACAGAAGGGCGACCCGGCGTCGCCGTTCAGGACGCTGCCGAAGGGGGCCGAGCTGATCGTGGCGATGCGCCGGAGTGTCCGCGTCGGTCGGCGCGCGGGCTCGCCGCTCGAAGAGTTCGGCGTCGTGCCCGACGTGGTGCACTTCATGACCCGGCGCGATCTGCTGAGCGACAACGTCGATCTCCTGTCGCGCGCCGCTCGGCTCATCCGGCAGCGGCCCTCATACCAACTGTCACTGAAGCCCGAGGGCGCCGGCAGGATGGTGGTCAGTGCCGCATCGAAGGCGCCGGCATCGCAGGCGAGTCGCGCGATCGCCCGCGTGGATCTCTACGTGGACCATCGGCCCGTTCGTTCGATCGATGCGAAGGATGGAGCCGTGTCTGGCGTCGGGGTCGAACTCGGCGCGGCTGGCAGGGCGCGCAGCGTCATCCACGCGCAGGCCCGGGACCGCGCCGGACGCCTCGTCGCGTCGTGTCGCACGAGCATCGACCGTCGCCAGACCGCCGACGGCTGATGGCGCTGGACTGCAATGGTGAGAGGCAAACGGATGGCGACAGATCGACGATCGTTCCTGCGTACGACGGGTGGCGTGGTGGCTCTTGGTGCGGGAGTCGTGCCAAGCGCGGCGGCAATTCAGGCGCCGGCGCCGCCCGTGTCGTTTCCCGGCATCGCCAATCCACTGGACGGCGGCGTCGAGGTCATCGCGACGGGGTACATCTGGACGGAAGGCCCTGTGTGGGTGGCCGGTGAGGACGGGTACCTGCTGTTCTCGGACGTGCCCGGCAACGCGATCCACGCGTGGGATGGCAAACGGACCACCGCGTTCCTGGCGCCGTCCGGGTACCGGGGCTTTCCGATCCCTGCCTCGATTCGCGAGGCGGGCTCGAACGGCCTCACGCTGGGCCGCGGTGGACTGCTGATCGCCGACAGCGGCATGCGCGCGCTGGCGCGGGTGGATCTCACCACGCGTCAGAAAGACGTGTTCGCAGCGTCTTACCAGGGGAAGCGCTTTAACAGCCCGAACGATCTCGTCGTCGCCCGCAGCGGCGCCGTGTACTTCACCGATCCGCCCTACGGCCTGACGGGCGTGCAGACGTCGCCGCTGCGGGAGCTGACGTACACCGGCGTCTTCCGCGTGACGCCCGACGATCAGGTGCACCTGATTGCCGACAATCTGTTCCCGAACGGCATCGCGTTGTCGCCGGACAACCGCGTGCTCTACGTCACGGACCGTTCGGGATGGGTGGCCATCGACCTCGATGCGTCAGGCATGCCGACGGGACAGCGGCAGTTCGTCGCCAGTGCGCAGGTCGGCGGCACGGGCGGCGACGGCATGAAGGCCGACTCGGCCGGCAACATCTGGGCGAGCGGTCGAGGGGGCATCTACGTCTTCTCGCCCAAGGGCGAGCACATCGGCTTCGCCCCCATCGCGGGACGCGTCTCGAACTGCGCGTTCGGGCCGGGTCGGACCCTCTACGTCACCAACGACACGCAAGTCGTGCGCGGCCGCATTCGCTCCGACTTCCCTGGAGGGACGCCGATCCAGTACTGATCGAGCGCTACGCAGACCATCGGATTGAGCGATATCCTCTCAGCGCATGGCCATCCCGATGAGAGTCCGGTTCGCTGCCGCGGCCATTCCGTTCGTCCTGCTGCTCGGTCTGCAGGCGCAGGAGGCGCCGCGGGTGTCGGAGCAGGCCCGCCGGCTGCACCAGGACGCCTTCGTCTTCGACGGCCACGTGCACATGATCAACCGCCAGTTGTACGGAGGCGGGAGCATCGGCGATCGCTTCCCCGACGGACAGGTGGATCTGCCGCGCATGAAGGAAGGCGGCGTCGACGCCTTCTTCATGACGCTGTTCGTGCTGGAGCAGTACTACCCCGCACGATACGAGACGAAGCAGACGCTTCGCCTGATGAACATGGCGATCGATCAGCTCGAGCAGCACCGCGACGTGGTGGAGCTCGCGCGCGATGCGTCAGACGTCGAGCGGATCAATCGCGCCGGGAAGATGGCCGCGGTGCTCGACCTCGAAGGCAGCTTCGATCTCGACGGCGATCTCGACGTGCTGCGGGCGCTGCATCGACTGGGGCTCCGCGTCGTGCAGCTTCCCGCGCACAACTGGACGAACGCGTACGCCGATTCCTGCTGCGCGCCGGCGCGCTGGCACGGCCTCACCGACCATGGCAAGGCCGTCGTGCGCGAGTTGAACAGGCTCGGCATGGTCATCAACGTCTCGCACGCGTCGGACGAGACGCTGGAGCAGGCGCTGGACGTGAGCACGGATCCGATCGTCGCGACGCACCACGGACTACGCAGCCTGAACGACATCCCGCGCAACATGCCCGATCACCTGCTGAAGAAGCTCGCGGCGAAGGGCGGCGTGATCGGGTTCCACATCGGCAACGCGTTCCATCATCGTGCGCACTTCGACTGGCTGACCAGGCAGGCCGGCAAGACGTTCTGGGACACGTCGGAGGTCGGCGAAGAGAAGGCTCCGTTGTCCATCTACGAGATCGACAGGCGTGTCGCCCCGCAGTTCCCGATGGTCGGGCCCGTCGCGCCAGACGATGTGCTGATGTCGGTGGACGAGTGGGTGGGCGTCGTCGATCGCGCGATCCAGGTGGTCGGCGAGGATCACGTGGCGCTGGGCAGCGACTTCGACGGCGGCCCGACGCCTCCACGCCACATGCGCGACGTCCGCGATCTGGCGATGGTCACCGACGCGATGCTGCGTCGCGGGTACTCGAAGGCGCGCATCGAGAAGTTCCTGGGCGGCAACCTGATGCGCGTGTTCCGGCAAGTGACGAGCAGACCGGAAGGAAGGGCGACGCCATGACATCGAGCAACCGTGGGCTTACCCGACGTGAGGTGCTGGAAGTGGCCGGCATGGCGGGGTTGGCGACGCTGACCGGAGCCGCCTCAGGTGCTGGTGCACAGACGACACCGAGACGGCCGCGCATCGCCTGCCTCGTGAGCTACTGGGGCGCGACACGCTCGCATGCCGACTGGATCGTCACCAAGCTGCTCGATGGCTACTGGTGGCAGGGTGCCCACATGCCGTCCCGCGTGGATGTCGTGTCGGTCTACATCCATCAGCACGCGACGAGCGGGCTGGGTCAGAAGGTCTGTCAGTCGAAGGGAATTCCCATCTTCGACACTGTCGCCGGGGCCGTCACGCTCGGGGGCAGGGAACTCGCCGTCGACGGCGTCGTCATCGTGGGCGAACACGGGGAGTATCCCACCTCGCTCAAGGGGCAGTGGCTCCTGCCGCGCTGGTGGATCTACCAGCAGGTGGTGCGCGTGTTCGAGCAGAGCAAGCGCTCGGTGCCGGTCTTCAACGACAAGCACCTGTCGTGGAGTTGGGACGAAGCGAAGTGGATGTTCGACAAGTCGCGTGAGCTGAACTTCGCGCTGACTGGCGGGTCCTCCATTCCGGTCTACTTCCGCAAGCCCGAAGTCGAGTTCGAGATCGAGACGCCGATCCGGACATCGGTGGTCGTGGGAGGCGCGTCGGACGAGGGCGCCCTGTTCCATTGCGTCGACGTGCTCCAGGCCTTCGTCGAACGTCGCAAGGGCGGCGAGACGGGCGTCAGGTCGGTGCAGTGCATCCGCGGGCCAGAGACATGGGCGTGGACCGAGCGCAATCCGTGGGCCGGCACCCTGCTCGAATCCGTAAGGAAAAGCTTCGACCTGCAACCGGGGCACTTCCAGCAGGTCGCCGCGCCGAACGTCTGCATCGTGGAGTACCGCGACGGCACCACGGCGGCCGTCTATTCCGGCCGTGGTGTGGGCTGGACGTACGCGGGCGACATCGCCGGGCAGCAGGCTCCGACCATCATCTCGATGCTCGGATGGCCGGGCCCGTTCTCGCAGTACCACGCCTCGAACGCCCAGCCGCACTGGATCACGGAGACGATGGTGACGAGGCGGGAGCCATTCAATGCGGAGCGGCTGCTGCTGGCGACCGGCATCGTGGCCGCCAACATGGACTCCAACTGGGAGAACGGCCGCTACTCCGCGTCAGGCCGCCGCATCGAGACGCCGTTCCTGGACATGACGTACCGCTCGACGCGGGGAGCGCAGTTCAGCACCGGCGAGCGGCCGCCGAACGTGCCCTACCTCAGGGGATTCGACAGCTGAGGATCCGACTCACTTCTCGAGACGTGCCAACAGGTCGTCGGTCGCAACCGAATCCCCCGTCTTCACGAGAATCTCGGTCACCGTGGCATCCGTGCTCGCAGAGATCGTCGTCAGCATCTTCATCGCTTCGAGGGTGATGAGCGGATCGCCGGCGTTCACCTTCGTCCCGACGCCGACGGCGATGCCGGTGATCATCCCCGGCATCGGGGCAACCGCCTGCAGTGGATCCGACGGATTGCCCTTCGGTTTCGTGACGGCGTCCCTCGGCGCGAGCGACTTGTCGACGACCTGCGATTCGCGAGGCATGCCGTTGAGCTCGTAGAAGACACTGCGGCGTCCCTGCAGGTCGGCCTCGCCGATGCTGATCAACTTGATGAACAGCACCTTGCCGTGGTCGATCTCGACCTCGATCTCCTCGCCCACCGACAGCCCGTAGAAGAACGCCGTCGTCGGCAGGCCCGAGACTTCACCGTACGTGGCCACGAACTGATCGAAGTCGGCGAACACCTGCGGGTACATCAGGTGGCTGTACAGATCGTCGTCGGTGGGGGGACGTCCGAGCTTCGTGCGTAACTCGGTGCGAACCTCGTCGAGGTTCACGGGACTGGCGAGCTCGCCGGGGCGCGTCGTCGTCGGCACGCGATCGCCGAGCACCACCTTCTGCACCTGGACAGGCCAGCCGCCGTCGGGTTGACCGAGCCCGCCCTGCAGCATGTCGATCACCGAAGCAGGGAAGTCGTGCGAGCCCGGCTTGAGCGTCGGCACGTCCTGCGGCCTGATGCCGCGTGTGACGAGGTACATGCACATGTCCCCGACGACCTTCGAGCTCGGCGTCACCTTGATGATGTCGCCGAAGAGCTGATTGACCTCCGCGTAGGTGCGCGCGATCTCGGGCCAGCGGTGACCAAGACCCATGGCCGCCGCCTGCTCCTTCAGATTCGTGAACTGGCCGCCAGGCATCTCGTGGACGTAGACCTCCGCGGAGCCCGCGCGGGGTGCCGTGTTGAACGGGCGGTAGAACTCGAGCACCTCTTCCCAGTAGTCCGACATCTCGTTGAGCGCGTCGAGATCGAGGCCGGGATCGCGCTCGTGCCCGCGCAGCGCCGCGCACACGGAATTCAGGTTCGGCTGGCTCGTGGACCCCGACATCGAGGCAATCGCGAGATCGGCGATGTCCACGCCCGCCTCGGCGGCCGACAGCACTGACGCCGCGTTGATCCCCGAACTGTCGTGCGTGTGGAAGTGGATGGGCAGACCGATCTCGTCGCGCAGGGCCTTCACGAGTTTCCTGGCCGCGAACGGCCGGCACAATCCGGCCATGTCCTTGATCGCGAGGATGTGGGCGCCCATCTTCTCGAGCTCGCGCGCCTTGGCCACGTAGTACGCGAGCGAGTACTTGTCGCGAGCGGGATCGTCGATGTCGCCCGTGTAGCAGATCGCCGCCTCGCAGACGGCGAATGGCTGGTTGCGCACGGCTTCCATCGCCACCGTCATGTTGGGCAGGTAGTTGAGCGAGTCGAAGATGCGGAAGATGTCCATGCCCGACTCGGACGCGTGCTTCACGAATCCCGCGACCACGGCATCGGGATAGTTCGAGTAGCCGACGGCGTTCGAGCCGCGGAACAGCATCTGGAAGCAGATGTTGGGCACCTTCGCGCGCAGCTCGCGCAGGCGATCCCATGGCGATTCACGCAGGAACCGCATCGCCGAGTCGAACGTCGCGCCGCCCCACATCTCGAGGCTGAAGATCTTCGGCGTGCGATGCGCCACCACGTCGGCCACGTTGAGCATGTCGATCGATCGCATGCGCGTGGCAATCAACGACTGGTGCGCGTCGCGCATCGTCGTGTCGGTGATGAGGAGCGGGCGCTGGTCGCGAATCCAGTCGGCGAACTTCTCCGGCCCCAGCTCGCGGAGCCGATCCCGCGACCCCTGGGCGATGCCGGCCTTGAGGTCGAACGCGGGGATGCGCGCGGCGGGGAGGGCCTCGGGCGGACGATAGCCCTTCACCGTCGGGCTGCCGTTGACGGTGACGTCACTGAGGTACGCCAGGACCTTCGTGGCGCGGTCGCGGCGCGGCTGGAACTTGAAGAGATTCGGGTTGGTGTCGATGAGCCCCGTCGTCGCCTGGCCCGACCGGAACGTGCCGTCGAGGATGACGTTCTCGAGGAAGGGGATGTTGGTCTTGACGCCACGGATGCGGAACTCGCGCAGGGCGCGGTGCATGCGCTGCAAGGCGATGTCGAAGCGCGGACCGGAGGCCGTCAGCTTCACGAGCATCGAGTCGTAGTAGGGCGTCACGACCGACCCTGCATCGCCGGTGGCCGCGTCGAGACGGATGCCGAGGCCAGCGGCCGATCGGTAGTTGATGATCTTGCCGTAGTCGGGAGCGAAGCCGTTGGCCGGATCCTCCGTCGTGATGCGCGCCTGGACGGCATACCCGTTGCGTTGGATGTGCTCCTGCTGCGGGATGTCGATTTCGTGGCTGAAGAGCGAGTGTCCCTGCGCGACGAGAATCTGCGAGCGTACGAGATCGACGCCGGTGATGACCTCGGTCACCGTGTGTTCGACCTGGATGCGGGGATTCATCTCGATGAAGAACCACTCCCGCGCGTCGACGTCGTAGAGGAACTCGACGGTGCCGGCGTTGTTGTAGCCGATGGCCTTCGCGAGGCGCACCGCCGCGTCGCACAGTTCGCGTCGCACCGACTCGTCGAGGCCGACGGCGGGCGCAACCTCCACCACCTTCTGATGGCGCCGCTGCACCGAGCAGTCGCGTTCGTGCAGGTGGACGAGGTTGCCGTGCGTGTCGCCGAGCACCTGCACTTCGATGTGCTTTGCCCGCGCGATGAAGCGCTCGAGGAAGACGGCGGGATTGCCGAAGGCGTTGGCGGCCTCG
>CAYRAE010000160.1:0-4802 GCA_964422175.1 uncultured Luteitalea sp.
GGCAGCAACTGCTCGTCGGCGCGCGGCAGGTAGATCCTGATGCGCGTACCGGCGCCGAGCTCACTGTCCACCCAGATGTAGCCGCCGCTCTGCTTGACGATGCCGTACACCATCGACAGTCCGAGCCCGGTGCCCTGCCCTGGCGCCTTGGTGGTGAAGAATGGCTCGAACGCGCGCGCCTTGGTCTCGGCGTTCATGCCCGTGCCCGTATCCGTCACGGCCACCAGCACGTACGGGCCGGCGACCACGAAGAACGGCTCGCCGTCCACCGAGCGGGTCAACTCGACGTTGGCCGTCTCGATGGTGAGCAGTCCGCCATCGCGCATGGCATCACGCGCGTTGACGGCGAGGTTCATGAGCACCTGTTCGAGCTGGACCGGGTCTGCCTTGACGGGCCAGAGGTCGTCGGCCAGGTACGTCCGCAGCTCGACGTCCTCGCCGATCAGCCGTCCGAGCAATTGCTCCACGTGGAGTACCACGTGATTGACGTCCAGCAGTGACGGCTGCAACACCTGCTGACGGCTGAACGCGAGCAGCTGTCGCGTGAGCGCCGCCGCTCGATCGCCCGCCTTGTGGATCTCCTCCGCGTTGCGGCGCAGCGGATCGTCCTTCGGGATCTCCCGCAGCAGGATTTCCGTGTACCCGCCGATCGCCTGCACGAGGTTGTTGAAGTCGTGCGCGATCCCGCCGGCCAGCCGGCCGATGGCCTCCATCTTCTGCACGCTCTGGAGGCGGATCTGACTCTGGAGCAGTCCCTCTTCGGTGACCTGCCTGAGGATCGCCGTGGCGAGGATGTTGCCGAGGGCCTGAAGGAACGTCAGGTGTTCGGTGCTGGGGAGCCCGTCGGTGACGTTCAGGACGGCGATGACCCCGAGTGGGTGGCCGATGCCGTCGAGGCGCACGCACGCCATCGACTCGACGCCGTGATCGCGCAGCACGGCAGGCAGGCCGAACTCCGGGTGCGACGGCAACGCGTCGACCAGCCGCGTGGGCTGCTGGAGGATGTACCTGCCGAACGACCCGGGCCCCGTGCTGAGCGACATCCTGTTGATGACGCCCGCGCGCCAGCCCACGCCGGCGCGCATCAACAGCGCATCGCCACCCGGAGAACGCTCGAAAAAGACCGCGTGCTCGGCCTGCGTGACCTCGCGCGCCACGCGCATGCCAGACTCGAGCAGGTCGCCCACGGGCGTGGACGACAGCGCGCGTGCCCCGAGATCGGCAACCGTCTGGAGCGCGCGCGCGGAATTCACAGGATCAGGAGGCCTTTGACGGCGTCGCCTGCAGGGCCTCGACGCGCTGGCGGGCGTCGGCGGCATAGGGACTCTGCGGGAACTCGTCGACGACACGCTGAAGCGTCTGCGCGGCCTCTGCCGCACGCCCGGCCGCCTGATAGGCATCGGCGAGTTGGACCAGCACCGCGTCGGTCGGCAGCGGGCCGTCGCGGCGCTGCGCGAGATCCTGCAGCAGGGCGATCGCGGGATCGAACTGCTGCTGGCGCACCTGCATGCTGGCGAGTCCGAGAGCGGCCATCCGTCCGAGCAATGTCGAGGCCCCCGCCTGATCGCGCACCTGCGTGAAGGCCGTGGCGGCCTCCTGCGGACGGTCGGTCTCGGCGTAGAGCGACGCCGCGTAGTAACGGGCGCGCAGCCCGGCGTCGGTGCGCGCGTACGCGTCTGCCGTGGCGAGCAACTGCTTCAGGGCCGCGTCGGCACGCGCGACGGGTGTCGGATACGTTTCCGTCGACGGCGGCACCGCGGCCGTCAGATCGATCGCGCTGCCGACAGGCGCGTTCATGACCTCGATCGCGGCCGCCAGCTGCGTCTGCGCGCGTTCTTCGGTCCTGGCCGTGAAGGCCCGATACCCGAAGAATCCCCCGACGAGCAACAGGACGGCGACCGTGCCCAGTGCCAGCGTCCGTCCGTGTCGGGCCAGGAGCGCGCCCAGCGTCCCCAGGGCGTCTGCCGCTTCGTTGTGCTTCAAGAACTCACGTTCAGCTTTGTCCATGGCATTGTCCGGTCCAGGGGCTCCCCCGCTGAGACCGATGGTGAGCGTGCCCGGAGTCGAACCGGGGACCTGCCGCTTAGGAGGCGGCCGCTCTATCCATCTGAGCTACACGCTCACGCGCCGCAACCAGGGTGCCCATCCCTCTGATGGACCTCCATGCTGCAGGAGCATCCGCCATGATGCACCGTGGCACCACGCCGGGGCAAGGCATCACTGGCCAGAAGGCCCGTTACGCGTCGTACTGCATCACCGTGTGGACGGGCACGGTCCCGAGTCGCGCGCGGCCACCGAGGAACGTGAGCTCCACGAGGAACGCACACCCCACGATGTCGCCGCCGAGCCCCGACACGAGTTCGATCGTCGCCGCAGCCGTCCCCCCGGTCGCGAGCAGGTCGTCGACGATGAGGACGCGCTGCCCGGGCGTGATGGCATCGGCGTGGACCTCCAGCGTGTCGGTGCCGTACTCGAGGGCATACGACACGCCCACGGACTTGGCCGGCAGCTTCCCGGGCTTTCGCACCGGCACGAACCCGGCCTGCAGGCGGTCTGCCAACGCGGCACCGAAGATGAAGCCGCGACTCTCCATCCCGACCACCAGATCGACGCCGGCGTCGCGATACGGCTGCCCCATCGCATCGAGCGAGAGGCGCAGCCCCTCGGCATCGCGCAGCAACGTGGTGATGTCGTAGAAGAGAATCCCCGGCTTCGGAAAATCAGGGACGTGACGGATCTTGCTCTGGAGCAGGGCTGTGGTCATCTGGGTCGGCGGTTTCGTGAGGCCGTGTCGTGCCACCAGCTCGGCGGCAAAGGCGTGATCGTAGCAATTCCTGCGCTGTCGTAGAACACCGAGTTTGCAGTTTCTGCAACCCGCCTCACACGCGATCGCGGCTTCGCTGAATGAGCGCCACAGTGATGTCATGGCCCAGCAATTGCGTAAGGAAAAGCCGGACGTCGGGAGGTTGGCCCGCTCCATCACCCGAGTGGCGAGCGCCCTCGGGGAAGGAGGCGTCCAATGTGTCGGATGTCGCAGGCGGCCGCGGCCGCCGTACTCGCACTGCTGCCCGGCCTTGCTGCCGCGCAGAGCGTCAACATGGGTCACACGTTCCACGCGCTCGAAGCGCGTGCCACACGCGTCACCACCACGTTTCCCGACGTCACCGTCGACGTCCGGCGTGGTGGCGACCGTCGCATCGAGGCGGTGGTGCGCTCTCGAAGAGGCGACGTGCGCGGTCGCCTGTACGTCGGCGCCGATGGCCGACGCGCGCGCTGGCAAGGGGCGCGCGTCGGGCGGGGTCCTGTGGACTTCGATCTCCCGAACCAGGCGACGGTGAGCCTCGACTGGGCCGCGCACCAGATCCACGCGCTGCAAGACGATGAAGCGAATGATGAGGGAGAGACCAATGACATCGCCGGTGCCAACGGGACGTGGGATGGGCACGTCAGGCGGAGTCGTCGCGCGCTCGCTCGCGGGGGACGCTCGGCAGGACAACTCGCCGCACGCGTCGAACGGGTCGAAACGGAGTTCCCCGGGCTGGTGATCCGCGCGGAGCTGGATCGCCACGCACGCCCCGAGAAGTCGGCGCGGCGGACGCACGCCTCGAAGTGGACCGCCACGATCGTGGATCCGCAGACGGGAGCGAAGAAGGGGTTCGTGCGCTGGTTCGACACCGCGCAGGTGCTCACCTGGAAGATCGAAGGCGGCAGCCAGGGCGTCATCATGCCCGACCGGCTGCCCGAAGGCTGGACATTCACGCCCACCATGGCGTGGGCCAACGTACAGGCATTCCAGTTCGCGACGCAGCAGGCGAAAAGCCTCGAACCCGCGGATCCTCTGGCGATGATGATGCGTGGCGTGTTCGACAGGCCGACTGTCGGTGCGCCGCTTGCGCAACTGGCCCGTGCCGTCGCGCCTATGCCAGCCCTCACGCTGATGGGTGCGGCCGGCGTCGCGGCGCGCGCGTCGGACGTTCCGCTGCTCGGTCGTCTGCTGCCGCGGTCGTGGGGCTATCTGGGCGGTGCGTTGATGAACGAACCCGGATGCGACAACCTGCACTGGCTCGACGGGACGGTGTTCAGGGCGTGCTGCGATCGCCACGACCTCTGCTACGAATCCAACGGCTGCAACTCGAACAGCTGGTGGTGGCCGTTCGCGGGAAGCTGGTCGTGCCAGAAGTGCAACGCGGCAGTGGTGCACTGCTTCTGCACGCTCAGTAACCCGTACTACTGTGGCGGCGGCGTCCCTGGCGGGGGCAATAACGGCGGCGGTGGCGGCTGCACCGCTGCCTCGGGCGGCTTCTGTCCGATCGAGTGCATGAACTGTCAGGCCTACTGATCCGCACATCTCCCGGACCTGGAGCCCATCGCTCCGGGTCCGGCTTTCAAGGGAGAACACCGATGGCGATGTGGACCGTGGGAGTGGCGGTGGCAGTCTGGGTGGCCGGACGCGTGGTGCTTGGCGCGCACTGGACGGGTGTCGAGGTCTCGCCCGGCGTCTGGCAGGACGGCGTCTCCCTGCGCCAGTGGGCGGTCCTGTGGATCCTGCTGGCGGCAGTCGGCGCGGCGGTCGCTCCGCGCCTGCCTCGCTGGCCGTATCGCGTCGCCGCCCTCGTGCCGCTACTGGCGTGGATCGGGTGGTCGCTCAGCGCAGGCACTCTGGCGCCCATGGCCCTGGTCATCTACGGCGTGCCGACCGTAGCGGCATGGGGAGCCGGCCTGCTGGCGCGGGATATGTTCTCGCGTCGCTGACCGCGCTACCATCCGACGCCATGCGTGCATCAGTGTGTCTGCTGGCTGTC
>CAYRAE010000160.1:4902-8269 GCA_964422175.1 uncultured Luteitalea sp.
CTGGACAGGCAGCGCAACGTCGGCATCCTCGACCTGCCCAATTCGGCGAGCAAGCGGATCGAGTTGCCGTTGAGTCCGATGCTCGGCCGGGTCGCCGTCGCGCCCGCGGGCCAGGAAGCGTTCGGCGGGCTGTGGCCGGGTAACTTCGGCGGCAACATGGACACGTCGGACATCCGCGAGGGCACGACGGTGTATCTGCCGGTGTTCCACGACGGCGGCTACTTCTATTACGGCGATGGCCACGCCCTGCAGGGCGATGGCGAGATCGTCGGGTCGGGCCTCGAGACGACGATGGATGTGACGCTGGCGTTCGACGTGATCAAGGGGCAGCGCATCGCGTGGCCCCGCATCGAGGACGACACGCACATCATGGTGGCCGGCAGCGTGCGCCCCCTCATCGACGCCTTCCGGATCGCACACGTCGAGATGATCCAGTGGCTCATCGACGACTACGGCTTCGAGAAGATGGAGGCCTATCAGGTGCTCTCGCAAGCCGGCACCGCCCGCGTGGCCAACGTCGTCGACCCGAACTACACCGTCGTCGCGAAATTCCCGAAGTCGGCCCTGCCACCACGGATACCCCGCACACCGTGAGTAGCATTACCACTCGGAAGATGTAGCGGCCGCCTCGCCTGCCTGCGCCCATCGTCCTACTCCGCGCGCAGCACGCTGGCCAACGACGTGCGCGTGGCCCGTGTCGTGGGGATGAAACTGGCGAGCGCGGCGGCGGCCAGCAGCACGAGCGCCCCCACGCCGTACGTGAGCGGATCGATGGCGCTCACGCCGAAGAGGAGCGACGTCATCACGCGCGTGACGGCGAACGCCGCGACGAGCCCGCAGGCGACGCCGATGGCGGCCAGCATGACACCGTCGCGCACGAACATGCCGCGCAGCCGGCCTGGCTGCGCGCCGAGCGCGAGCCGGATGCCGATCTCGCGCGTCCTCCGCGCCACGGCGTACGACATGACGCCGTAGATGCCGATCACGCCGAGCGCGAGCGCCATGCCTGCCGCGATCGCGAGCATCACGAGCGCGAACGACGTCACGGCCATCGAACGCTCATAGATTTCCGCCAGCGTGCGCGTACGACCGATCGGCAGGTTCCCGCTGACATCGCGCATCGCGTTGCGCAGGTCATCGAGCAGTCCATCGCTGCCGGCGCGCGCACTGCGCACGACGAACGTCGCCGATCGTGTCGACCGTGTCGCGTTGCCCCAGAAGTCGCTCATCAGCGCGGGCCAGTAGACGGTGTCCGGCGCGGGCTGGTGCATGCCGGCATCGCGCACGTCTTCCACGACGCCCACCACATCACGCCAGATCCCGGCGTTGCGCTCGCGAATGCGACGCCCGATCGCGTTGGCCGGATCGCCCCACGTCGCACGCGCGAACCCCTCAGAGACGAGCGCCACGGCGTGCCGCTGGTGGAGATCGGCCCATGTGACGTCGCGACCCGCCACGATCCGCGTTCCCAGCGTGTCGAAGAACCCGGGAGCGATGAAGCGGTAGCGCTTCACCGGTGGCGTCTCACCGGCCGCGGTGTCGCGCCCCTCGATGAGGACGGGATCGTAGCTCGTGCCGCCGAGCGGTGCCGACGACGCGAACGACACCGACGTCACGCCCGCCACGGCGGCGAACCGCTCGACGAGTGCCTGCTGCACGCGCGTCACCTGCTCGTTGTCTTCGACCTCCGCGCCGGGAATGACGATGCCGAGCGTCTGTACGGTCTCGGGACTGGTGAAGCCCGGAAGTACCGCGCGCATGGCCAGGAAGGACCTGACCATCAAGCCGGCTGCCGCCAGCAACACGAGCGCGAGGCTCACCTGCACGACGACGAGCGCGCCGCGCGTGCGATGCCGTTCGCGGCTGTCGCTCATCGTGCGGCCCGACCCGCGCAGGGCGAGCGCCGCCTGCGGTCGTCCATGCCGCATCACCGGCAGCGCGCCGAACAGCAGCCCGGATACGACCGAGGCGCCTCCCACGAACAACAGCACGACGGGATCGAGGCCCAACTCGTCGACTCGTGGCAGGCCGACGGGCTCCAGCGCGCGGATCGTGCGAATCGTCGCGTAAGCGACGCCTGTCCCGACAAGGCCACCGAGCGCGCCGAGGATGAGGTGCTCCGCCATCAGCGCGCGGGCGATGCGTCCCGAGCCGGCGCCGAGCGCCGCGCGCACCGCCAGTTCCTGTTGCCGCCCTTCAGCGCGCACGAGCAGGAGGTTCGCGACGTTGGCGCAGGCGATGAGCCATACGATGACGATCGTCGCCATCACCACCCACAGCATCTGGCTGACGTTGCCGACCACGCGCTCCTTGAGCGGCGTCAGCAACGGGACGAACCGTGCGGTGACGAACATGCTCCTGTCGATCCCCGGCGGCGTGGGCCACGACTCGAGCCAGACGCCGAGCATCCTGACGAGGTCCGCGCGGGCCTGATCGAGCGTGACCCCGGAGCGCAGTCGCGCCACGCCGCCGAAGTTGAAGCCGCCGAGCACCGTGTCTGGCCGGCTCAATCGAGCGGGCAGGATGATGTCTGGCTCGGCGAGCAACACGCGGAAGCCGCGCGGCATGATCCCGATGATCTCGTGCGCGTCGCCGTCGACGGTCAGGTTCCTGCCGATGACCGCGGGATCGCCGCCGTACCGCTGCTGCCAGTGCGCCCACGTCAGCAGCACCACGGGCGGCGCGCCCGGCTCATCGTCTCGTGCGGTGATGCGACGACCGAGCAGGGGCGACACACCGAGTGCATCGAGGGCGTCGTGCGTGACCGTCACGCGCGGCACTTCAGCCGGACCTTCAGGCCCCGTGACGTTGGCGACGCCAGGGGCCCACAGGCCCACGGCGTCGAACATGCGATTCTCCTCGCGATAGACGAACCACAGCGACGCGGCCATACCCATGTCGCGCGCGTCGATGCCGAGCGCGTCGTGCGAGAGGCTGACGAGGCGCGATTCGTCCGGATACGGCAGCGGCTTCAGCAGCACGCCGTAGACGACGCTGAAGATGGCCGTCGTGGCGCCAAGGCCGAGGCCCAGCGTGAGTACCGCGGCAAGCGTGAACGCGGGCGCACGACCGAGCGATCGGCAGGCGTAGCGCAGGTCGCGCCAGGTGTCTTCCACTGCGGCCAGTCGCACCTCGTCGCGCGTGGCTTCCTTCGTGAGGTCGATGCCTCCGAGGCGGAGTCCCGCCTGCCGGCGGGCTTCGTCGGGCGTCATTCCAGCCCGCACGTGCTTCGCGGTCTGCTGCTCCACATGGAACCGCAGTTCCTCGTCCAGACCGTCTTCCAGCGCCCGCCGCCCGACGAGCGCACGCAACCTGCGAAGTGCTTCTCTCATCGCTCATCCAATGCCGAATGACGAATGCCGAATGC
>CAYRAE010000161.1:0-5924 GCA_964422175.1 uncultured Luteitalea sp.
TGGCCGCGACCTGGTAGTCGGCCTTGCCGATGAAGAACCGCCCCGTCTGCTCGCGCGGCACCACGCCAGGCTGCGCGGCAAGCCCGATGCGCGCCGCGTTCTCCGGCGTGATGGTGATGACGCTCTGCGCCGACAAATCACGATAGGTGTTCTCGAAGCCCGCGTAGAAGTGGAGTCTGTCCTTCACGATCGGTCCACCGAGCTCGGCGGTGATCGTGTCGACCTTCGTGTCGGGCCGGCGCTCCTCGGTGCGCGGGCCCTGGAAGTAGAACGGGAAGGCGCTGAACGGCTTGCGGCGGAAGCGATAGGCCACGGCACCGCGGAACTCGTTGGTGCCCGACGGCGTGATCGCGTTGTACACGAGCCCCGTGGTCTGCCCGAACTCCGGCGCATAGCCGCTCGTCACGACCTTGACCTCGCGCACCATCACCTCGGACACCGGCAGCAGACGCAGACCTGCGCGATCCTTCTGTGTGTTCGTGTTGCCGTCGATCTGATAGTTCACGCGCAGGAGCGTCCCGTTGGCCGCAAAGCGCGGTACGCCGAACTCGGGGTTCTCGAAGCCCGTCACGCCAGGCTGCAGCAACGCGAAGTTGTAAGGATTGCGCGACACGAGCGGCAGGTTCTTGACCTCGTTCTCGTTGAGGTTACGCCCGCCGTCCACCTTCGCCGCGTCGACGACGGGCGCGTCGGCCGTGACGGAGATGACTTCCGAGAGCGCACCGACTTCGAGACGCACGTCGATGGTCACGGTCTGTCCGGCGCCAACGGTGATGCCGGACTGCTCGAATCGCTTGAATCCTTCGAGCTCCGCCGACACACGATAGGTACCGAGCGGCAGCAGCGAGGCCCGGTAGAGGCCACTGTCGTTGGTCACGACGGTCCGCGCCGTACCGGTATCGGTATTGGCCACCGTAACGGTGACGCCCGGGAGGATGCCGCCGGAATTGTCCGACACGATGCCCTCGATGGCACCGTTGGCCGCCGTCGACTGCGCGCAGACGGGGCCGGCAGACAGGGCGATCAGCGCGCCGACGACAAGCGCGACACGGGACAGGTTGGTGAAGGCAGACCGGACGGCCAGCATGGGAGGCACTCCTCGGGAAGGACGAGCGATGACACGTCGCGCATGAACGCGGCCCATCCGGAGTATACGAGTCACACAGTGCAGGCATGTACGAGTCTGGGTCATAGCGTCGGCCAGCGGGACTTGCACGGGCTTGCCGCGGCAGGCACGATCGCGGGACCAGCGAGACGGGACACGCAGGGCGGAGAACCAGGATGGCCGAATCAGACATCGATCGCCTCATAGACGAGTTGAACGCCCGGCCGGCAACCGCCACCGGAAGCGCCTGGTCGGCCCCTGCGGGCGACGATGATGCGCCGATGGACAGGGGCCGGCTCGACGGCTGGCTGCAGGAGGTGGTGCGGCGCGGCGGCTCCGATCTCCTGCTCGTGGCGGAGGCGCCTGCATCGGCCCGCGTCGAGAAGCGTCTCGTCCCGATCGACGAGGGCGATCTCACGGGCGACGAGATCGAGCGGGCCGTCCTGCCGGCGCTTCCGCCGCATGCCCGCGACATCTACGCACGCGACGGGATCGCCGACGCGTCGTTCAGCGTGGCTGGCCTCGGCCGGTTCCGCGTGAACCTGCACCGCGAACGCGGGCGCGCGGCCGCCACCATCCGCGCGTTACCCCGAACGGTCCCGCGCCTCTCGACGCTCGCACTGCCGCCGCAGGTGGAGCGCCTCGCGCACCTCACGCGCGGCCTGGTCCTGGTGGGCGGCGGCACGGGATCGGGCAAGTCCACGACGCTCGCGGCCCTCGTCGACGAGATCAACAGGCACGAAGCGCGTCACGTCATCACGATCGAGGACCCGGTCGAATACGAGCACCAGCATCGGCGGTCGATCGTCGAGCAGGTGGAGATCGGCGTCGACGCGCCCGACTACCCCACGGCGCTGCGCGCGGCACTGCGGCAGATGCCCGACGTGCTCGTCGTCGGCGAGATGCGCGACCCCGAATCGATGCGGCTTGCACTGACCGCCGCCGAGACAGGACACCTGGTGATCTCCACCGTCCACACCACGGACGTCACATCGTCTGTCTCGCGCATGGCGGATTCGTTCCCCGTCGAACGTCAGGCGACGATCCGGCAGGAGATCTCGCTCGCATTGAGCGCGGTGCTGATCCAGTCGCTGCTGCCTCGCACGTCAGGCGGGCTCATACCGGCCGTCGAGTTGTTGATGGTGCAGTACGGCGCGCGTCAGCACATCAGGAAGAACCAGTTGCACCACCTGCATCAGGAGATCTCCCTCACGCGTCGTTTCGGCTCGATCACATTCGAGGAATCCCTGGCGTCGCTGGTCAAGGCCGGCCACCTCGATCCCGAGACCGCCCGCGACCGCGCCGCACATCCGGAAGAACTGGTGCGACTGCTCAGTGCTCAGTAATGCCGCGATGCCGCGATGCCGGGAATGTAGGGAAATGCCGCGATGCTGACAATGCGGGGAATGTCGGATGCTGAATGCATTCTCGGCATTCCGGCATCGCGGCATTAGAATGCCTCACCTATGACACTGCGGCTCGGGTTCGCCTGTGTTCCGCTGCTCGGTACGCTGTTGACCGTACTGCCGTTCGCGCCCGGCGTGCGTGCCGCGCAGGAGTCGCCGCTGCTCGACTGCGAGCGTGCGGTGTGGAAGACGACGTTCCAGGATGCGACGGCTGCCGGGCTCGATCCCAGCGCCATCGTCCTCAGCGTCGATTCGTCGACGGCCACGACGCGCGTCGAGGGTGATCAGACGGTGGTCACGGGTGTCGGGACGTACGACCCGACACCGACGCGGTCAGACGAGTTTCCTGCGCGCTACGAGTGCCGCTTCGATCGCAGGACCGGCTCACTTGCCTCGGTGACCTACGCGGCCATCGATGGCAACGGCGACGACATCGCGACGCCGCCGACCGAGCTCGCGAAGACGGGCTACATCCTGAAGGCGTGCGTCGCTCGCCTCGAATCCGACATGGACGATCAGGTGCGCAAGCGTGGCATGAGCTCGCGCGCCGACGTCGAGATCGCGCTTGCCGACGTCGCGCAGGTGGCCAAGGGGAAGGAGATCGAGCTACAGGGTCGCGGCCGTGGCAAGTACGGCGAGGCGTTCGACTGGCAGGTGCTGATCTTCACGTGCCGCTACGACCCGAAGCGCGATCGCATCTCGCGCGCCACGCACGCGCTCGAGACGCCGTCGCTCACCGGCGCGCTGCCGGCAGACACGCGGGATGCGATCGACGCGTGTCGCACGGCCGTTGGCGTCGAGGTGCTGCGCGAGGCGCATCAGCGTGGGTACAGGCAATTGCGGCGCGTGGAGGTCGAACTCCCCGAACTGGCCAACGTCACGCCGCGCGACGGTCGGCTCGACGTGTCCGGCCGCGGGCAGTTCCGCCTCGACAACCGCCACAACCAGCCGACGCCGCTCACGTTCACGTGTACGTACGATCCGCGTGCGGGCGACGTCGTCACCGCCAGCTTCAAGGCGGAGGCCGGATCGTGGACCCCGTCGGGCGAGATCGCGAACGGCCTCACGGGGTCGTTGCGCTGCGGCTCGGCGCGCACCGCGCGCGACGAGTGCCGCGCGTCGATCCGCGGCAACGTCCGCGTGGTCCGCGAGTTCGGCAGCGTCAAGTGCGAGGCCTATCGCAACTGGATGTGGGACAGCACCACGATCCGCGTCTGGGACGGCTGCGCCGCCGAGTTCGAGTTCGACGCCCGCCCATGACCCGCCGTTTTTCCCTTTTCAGCTTCAGGCGCGCCTGCGCCTCGCAAGCCCGACCAGTGGCAGGCTGACTGGATCGTGAAGAAGTACTTCGACAGATGACGGAACACCTCGTGACCACCATTGGCCTGCGCACCTGGATCCTGCTGTTCGTCGCCGCGTGCCTTGCGGTACCGGCCGGCGCACAACCGACATACGACATGCTGCTCAGGGGCGGCCACGTCATCGACGCGCGCAATGGCGTCGACGGCGTGATGGACGTGGCGATCGCCGACGGCCGCATCGCCGCCGTGCGGCAGGGCATCGATCCGGCGAGCGCGAAACAGGTCGTCGACGTATCAGGCCTGTACGTCACGCCGGGACTCATCGACATCCACGTCCACGTCTTCGCCACGACAGGCGTGCGCGACGCATGGGCGGGCGACAACAGCGTGCTGCCTGACGGCTTCAGCTTCCGCACCGGCGTCACGACGATGGTGGATGCGGGCAGCTCGGGGTGGCGCAACTTCGAGGACTTCAGGCGCACGGTGATCGACCGCGCGCGCACGCGCGTGTTCGCGATGCTCAACATCGCCGGCCTCGGCATGCTGACCGACATCCCGGAGCAGAACGTCCTCGACATGGACGCCGCGGCCACCGCCGACATGGCCGGTCGCCACCGCGACGTCGTCGTCGGCATCAAGTCGGCGCATTACATGGGGCCGGAGTGGGTGTCGGTCGATCGCGCCATCGAAGCCGGCACGAAAGCCGGCGTGCCGGTGATGGTGGACTTCGGCTACTTCCGCGAGGAGCGGCCGTATCACGAGCTCGTCACCTCGCGCCTGCGCCCCGGCGACATCAGCACGCACATGTTCCGCGGACCCGTGCCGTACATGGGCGCCGATGGCCACGTGCTGCCCTATCTGAAACAGGCGCGCGCCCGCGGCGTGCTGTTCGACGTCGGACACGGCGGCGGCAGCTTCGTGTTCCGGACGATGGTGCCCGCGGTGAAGGACGGCTTCCATCCCGACACGATCTCCACAGACCTGCACACGGGCAGCATGAACGGCGGCATGATGGACATGCTGACGACGATGTCGAAGTTCCTCGTGGCGGGGATGCCGCTGCAGGCGGTGGTGAAGGCCTCGACCGACGCACCCGCGCGTGCGATCAAGCGTCTCGAACTCGGACACCTGACCGTCGGCGCGGAGGCCGACGTCGCGGTGCTGCGCGTGGTGGAAGGGCGCTTCGGTTACGCCGACGGCGCCCGCGGCACGCTCCACGGCAACCAGCGTCTGACGTGCGAACTCACGCTGCGGGCAGGCCGCGTCGTGTGGGACTACAACGCCCGCACCGGCACCGACTACGAACGCCTGCCGCCCACCTACGGCGTCAGGCCTGTAGACAAAGTGATCGTCCCTCACTGAGAGGCGCTGGACGCGAGGTGCACACAACCAGGCCCAACCACCACGGCGTGCGTGGGCCTTCAGGAGCCGCCGACCATCGCGTCGAGGCGATTGGTGGCGGCCATGATGTCGCGCTTCAGGCGGCGCACCATGTCGCTGATGATGTCCTTGCCGCGGATGGCGGCCTCGTCGACCATCGCCTTCAGTTCCCAGAGCGGCGTCGCCTTCAGCTCCGCGAGATCGGCGGCGAGCAGGTCGAGCTGCTCTTGCAGCTGCGCGACGCGGCGTGAGAGTCGCAGGCGCATGGCCTCGGGATCGGTTCCGCGTACCGACTCCGGACTGCGCTCCCACTGATCGAGAATCGCGCGCAACTGCGCCTCGTCGCCGAGCGCGTACGCACGGTTGGCCTCGATCATCAACGCATGACGACGGCCGCGCGCGTCTTCGTCGCGCGCAAGGTCGGGGTGGATGGTCTTGGCCACGTCGCGAAACAGCTTGCGGACCGCGTCCGTCGTGAAGCGCTGTTGTGGATCAGGTGCGGGTGCTGGTGCGGCAGACGGCTCGGCGGTGTCCTGCTCTTCGAGCTTCTTCGACAGTTCGCCGAGCTCGGCCTCCGCGATGGCCAGTTCGAGCCGGTCCAGTTCGTCGTGCAGGAGACCGACCTCCTGCCTGTAGCGGATGCGGAACGTCTCGAGTCCGGAACGGACCGTCGCCAGTTCGGCGACACGCGCGTCGAGCGCAGCGTCGAGCGTTGTCAGACGGGCGTGAAGC
>CAYRAE010000161.1:6024-8181 GCA_964422175.1 uncultured Luteitalea sp.
CAGCGCCGCACGCGCTGGTGGCATCGCCTGCTCCGCCCGCCGCTGCCGCTCGTGCCGAACCCGCATGAGCGCGGACTGCCTGTCGACGCCGCCGCGCGGTGCCTGATGCTCGGCGGGGCGGGTCAGACGGCGCCGCGGAACGTCGTGAACGTCGACATCGCCCCCGTGGCGGGCGTCGACGTGGTGGCCGACGGCGCGCGCCTCCCGTTCGCGGACGCGACCTTCGACATGATCGAGAGCGACGCCGTGCTGGAGCACGTGCCCGATCCGACCGTCGTCATCGGCGAACTGCGGCGCGTGTTGCGGCCCGGCGGGTTGATTCACGTCGTGGTGCCGTTCAACCATCCGTTCCACGCGTATCCGAACGATTACCATCGCTGGACGCTCGTCGCGCTGCAGCAGGACCTCGCGCCCCTCGAGATCCTCGACGCCGGCGTCAGGACCGGTCCCGCCGCTGCCTGGCTGCTCTACACGCTCACCTTCATCAAGGTGATCGTGCCCGGCACGCCCGGCAAAGCCCTCGGCGCGATCGCCGGCTGGATCCTCTGGCCGATCCGCTACGTGGACCTGTTCCTCTACCGCACCAACCGCGCCCACATCCTCGCCAACAGCATCTACGTCCTCGCCCGCAAGACGACGTGACGGGTGGGGCGATCCCGACGGGCATCTGCGTCAGTCAGGCACGCGATCGTAGTAGCCGTCTCCTGCGTAGACGCGCGTGATGCGCCCGTTCTCCTCGGCGAAGCGCACCACTTCGCCGATGGCACTGCCGCCCGTCCGCGCGTCGTACCTGAATCGACCACCACCAAGCGGAATCAGGCTCGCCGGACCATCGAGTGTTGGTGCGTTGGGACTGATGACCGCGAGCCGCTCGTTGAGCAGCACCACGTGGAGATCACCGAACCTGCCGCGATACAGGCCGGCGAATCGCGCCCATGTCGCGTCCCACGGCACGACAGTGGGCTCGGGCGCGGACCGTCGACCAACGGCCTCGCCCACGCTGTTCATCAACTGACGCGCGATCGTTGACGGGTCGCCGTCCGTGGCGTTGGTGAGCACGATGACGCCGACGCGCGTGGCGGGATGGATGAGCGTGTGCGTGGTGTACCCGGGATATGAGCCACCGTGGCCGACGTAGGTCTTCTCGCCGACGCGCGTCACGGCGAAGCCGATCGCATTGCCTGTCGCCCATGTCTCTTCCACGGAGCGCACGCGGTGCATCTCACGCAACGACCCGCCGGAGAGGATACGGTTGCCACCGCGCGATCCGTGCCTGAACTGCGCGGAGACGAAGCGCGCCATGTCGTTGACGTTCGACGTGATGCCCGTGGCGGCCGCCATCCCTCGCGCGTCGATGAACGGCATCGTCTCGCGCGACCCGTCCGGCATGCGACGTCCGTAGCCCGTGGCCATGCCCGGCACGTCCTTGTCCACGCTGGACGCCGACATGCCGAGCGGCGTGAAGATGTGATCGCGCACGTAGTCCGCCCACGACTGCCCGCTGCGCGCTTCGACCACCTGTCCGGCGACCGAATACGCAAGGTTGGAGTACTTCCAGCGCACCTGCGGCGCGTATGCGGCATGACGATCGGCCATGAGCGCGCGCAGCCCATCACTCGTCGGGAAGTTCCACGACACCCAGTGGTCGCCTGCCTCGCGCTGGAGCCCCGAGCTGTGCGTGAGCAGCGTCTCGATCGTCACCGGCCCATCGTCGTCTCCCGCCGGGGCCACGCGGAACCAGGGCAGGTGCTGCGCGACGGGATCGTCGAGCCTGACCTTGCCGTCTTCGCGCAGCTGCATGATCGCCGTGGCGGTGAACAGCTTCGAGTGTGAGGCCATGCGAAACGTGACGTCGGGCGTCATGGGACGCTTCGTGGCGAGATCGGCGTGACCGAAGGCCTTCGACCAGATCAGATCGTCGCCGGCCACCACGCCCACCACCACGCCCGGCAGTCCGCGATACGCGATCTGGCCCTCGAGCCAGGCCGAGAACAACCGCTCGGCCGCGAGCACGTCGGCATCATCGGTGATCGCACCAGTACGAACAGACGGCTGCGCAGACAGCAGCATGGGAGTCAGCATCACCATTGCGCACGCAACGACCCACTGCTTCACGGCACACTCCTTCGTCGAGAGACAGCGCATGGTCGCACATGT
>CAYRAE010000162.1:0-8180 GCA_964422175.1 uncultured Luteitalea sp.
CGTCCTCAGCGCGAAGAGCACTTGTACGGGAGACGCGCTTGCGGGCGGGCGGGGCCGCCCCGTCCGGCGCCACCCGCGCCGCGACGCGATGGCTTCACAGGCGCTGAAGCCTCTGACCTCCATACGGAACAGGTGGGCGCATATAATCCGCGCGATGACGCCAGCCGACCTGACGCGTCGCGAGTTCCTGGCCTCGAGCGGCGTTCTCGTCGCAGGCGCGGCGGTGCCCGCGTGGGGCGAGATCTTCCAGACGGGTCCACCAGCCGACGCAGTACGGGCTGAAGCCGCGGACGAGGCGCTGGCCGCGGCGGCCAGGCTCGGCGCGTCCTACGCCGACATCCGCGTCAACCGCTATCGCCGCGAGTCGATCGCCACGCGCGAGAAGCAGGTGCAGAACGTCTCGCGCTCGGCCAGCTACGGCATGGGTCTGCGCGTGCTCGTCGACGGTGCCTGGGGTTTCGCCGCCAGCAACAGGGTCGACGCCGCGACGGCACGCACGATTGCCGCGCAGGCCGTGGCCATCGCACGGGCGCACGCCGCGCTCGGCACGCGCAAGGTCGAGCTCGCGCCCGTGGAGGTCGTGAAGACGTCGTGGACGAGCGCGTTCAGGCGCGATCCCTTCGAGGTGCCGATCGACACGAAGCTGTCGTTCCTCATGACGCTGAACGAGACGGCGCTCGCGGTTCCCGGCGTGTCGTTCGTCAGTTCGCAGCTGCTGTTCGTGGACGAGCAGAAGTACTTCGCATCGAGTGAAGGCTCACGCATCACGCAACGGCTCGTGCGCACGTACCCGCAGTTCACCACCACCGCTGCAGACCGCGCGAAGGGCGACTTCCAGTCGCGCCCCGTCGTCGATCGTGCGCAACTGGTGGGTTACGAATACGTCGAGGACTACCCGTGGCTGCGAGACGCCGAGAAGGCCGGCCACGAAGTGGTCGAGAAGCTGAAGGCGCAGACCGTCAGCCCAGGCCGCTACGACATCGTCGTGGATCCGTCGCAGTTGTTTCTGTGCATCCACGAGTCCGTCGGCCACTCGACCGAACTCGATCGCGCGCTCGGCTACGAAGCCAACATGGCGGGCACGAGTTTCCTGAAGCCAGCCAACGCGGGCTCACTGCGCTTCGGCGCGTCCATCGTCAATCTGGTAGCCGATCGCACGCAGCCGGCGGGCCTTGCAACGACAGGGTTCGACGATGAGGGGGTGCCATCGGAGCGCTGGCACATCGTGCGCGACGGCGTGTTCGTGGACTGGCAGACGACGCGTGAACTCGCGCCGCTCGTAGGGCAGCGCCGATCGCACGGGTGCCTGCACAGCGACAGTTGGGCGAGCGTGCCGTTCCCGCGGATGCCGAACGTGTCGCTCCAGCCCGCCGCGACGGAGGTCACCCTCGACGACCTGTTCAGCGGCATCACGCGCGGGCTGTTCATCGAGGGCCGGGGCGTGTCGTCGATCGATCAGCAGCGCTACAACTTCCAGTTCGGCGGTGGCGTGATTCGCGAGATCCGCAACGGCAAGCTCGGCGCGATGGTCAAGGACGCCGCGTACCAGTCGCGTACGCCCGACTTCTGGGGCGCGTGCGACGGCGTTGGCGGCCCCGCGTCGTATCGCCTGTGGGGTACATCGGCCGACGGCAAGGGCGAGCCCGGCCAGATCAACGCCGTGAGCCACGGATGCCCGCCCGCGCGGTTCCGCGACGTCACGGTGCTCAACACGGCGGCCTCGTCATGACCGGGAGCATGTCGTGCTGAGTCGTTCGGAATCGCTCTCGCTCTGCGAAACCGTGCTGGCGCACACGAAGGCGGCAGGCGCGGAAGACGCCGTCGTGTCTGTCGAGAGCACGATCGCGGCGCACGCGAGGCTCGCCGACAGCCGTTTCACGACGAGCGGACGTGCCGAGGACCTGTCAATCACCGTGACGGTGTGGGTGGAGCGCCGGCGCGGTGCAGCGAGTGGCAACGACGCGAGCGGACCTGCGCTGGAGCAACTCGCGCGCGAGGCCGTGCAGATCGCGCGGATCTCGCCGGTGCATCGCGAGTACGTGCCGACGCTCGGTCCCCTGGAGTATCAGGAGTCGAAAGGTTTCTCCGACGCCACTGCGGATGTCGACGTGGCCGCGCGTGCAAAGGCCCTGCGTGCCGTGCTCGACGCATGCGGCACTGCCGGCGTGAGCGGTGCGGGCGTCCACACGGCCAACGCGTCGGCAATCGCGGTGGCGACGGCCAACGGCAATCGCCGCTACTTCCGTTCGAGCGAAGGGACGTTCAGTCTCACGGCGCGCAGCGCGGACGGCACTGGCTCCGGCTACTGCGCGGGCGATCACTTCGACGTGCGCCGCGTCGATCCCGCACGCATCGCGACGGTTGCCGTCGACAAGGCCGTGACCTCGCAGGCCGCGCGTCCGATCGAGCCCGGTACGTACGCGGTGGTGCTCGAGGCGCAGGCCGTGGCGGACCTGATGGGATTCGTCGTCGGTGCGCTCGACGCGCGCACGGCCGACGAGGGCCGCAGTGCCTTCTCCGCCGCGGACGGCAGGACGCGCGTGGGCGAGGCGCTGTTCCATCCGTCGCTGAGCATCCACAGCGATCCCATGCACCCGGAGATGCCGGCGATGCCGGCAACGGACGAGGGCATTCGCGCGGAGCGCATCACGCTCGTGAAGGACGGCGTCCTCGAACGTCTGTCCTACAACAGATACTGGGCTACAGAACGTAAGCAGGAACCTACGCCTGGTCCCGTCAACGTCATCGTCGAATCGGCGAAGCCGACGCCGATGGAAGGCCTGATCGGCGGTCTCGAGCGAGGTCTCCTCATCTCGCGCTTCTGGTACGTCAGGCTCGTCGACCCTCGCACGATCGTGCTCACCGGCCTCACGCGCGACGGCGTGTGGTGGGTGGAGGACGGCAGGGTGAAGCACCCGGTCCGCAATCTCCGCTTCAACCAGGGCATGCTCGCGATGCTCGCCCCGTGGAATGTGCAGGCGATCGGCGCGTCGGTCCGCCGGTCGCCGTTCATGGTGCCGCCGCTGCGTCTCGCGGGTTTCACCTTCACCTCGATCTCCGACGCGATCTGATCGATGAACGCCTTCACACGTCTCACACGCCTGTTGTCCGGCCGCGCGTCACGTCGCCAGATGCTGCAGGGCGGCGGCGCGCTCGCGGCCACGATGCTCACCTCGTCCGACGGTAGTGCCACCGCTGTTGTTGCCGACGACGCTGCTGCGCGACGCGCCACGGCCTCCGGTGCGCAGGCCGCTGCTTCGTCGATTTACGCGAGCGTGGGCGTGCGGCCGCTCGTCAACGCGCGCGGCACCGTGACCATCATCGGTGCGTCGCGCACGCTGCCGGAGGTGAAGCGCGCGATGGACGCCGCGGCGCGCGACTACGTGCAGATCGACGAGCTCATGGACGGCGTGGGCCAGCGTCTTGCCACGCTCACCGGTGCGGAGTGGGGCATCGTCACGTCGGGCGCGTCGGCCGCGCTCACCGTGGCGACAGCCGGGTGCATCACGGGTGGCGATCCCGATCGCATGGTGCAGTTACCAAACCTCGCGGGGCTGCCTGACGAGATCGTGACGCCGCGCTACTCGCGCTCGGCGTACGACCACGCGCTGAAGGCCGTTGGCGCGAAGGTCGTCGAGGTGGCGACGTTCGAGGAGTTCGTTGCCGCACTCGGGCCTCGCACGGCCATGGTGATGGTGCTGGCCGGGCGTGGATCCGAAGAGGGACCGCTGTCGCTGCGGCGGATCGCCGACGTGGCGGGACCTCGACGCATTCCGATCCTCGTCGACGCGGCGGCGGAGACGCTCGACGTCCCCAACCCGCACCTGGCGCAGGGAGCCGATCTCGTCGCCTACAGCGGTGGCAAGTGTCTGCGCGGACCGCAGTGCGCGGGCCTGCTCCTCGGGCGCAAGGCGCTGGTGCAGGCGGCGTGGATCAACAGCGCGCCGCATCACGGTCTCGGTCGCGGTCTGAAGGTCGGGCGCGAGGAGATCATGGGCATGCTCGCGGCGGTCGAGGCGTGGAAGACGCGCGACCACGACGCCGAGGCGCGGCAGTGGACGGCCTGGTTGGAGACGATCGCCGCGCGCGTGGCGCAGGTGCCCGGTGTGACGACGGAGATCAGGCAGCCGAGGGGCCGATCGAACCGCACGCCATCGCTCACCGTGACGTGGGACGAGGCACGCATCGCGCTCACGGGACACGAGGTCGAGATGCGGCTGTACGACGGCGAGCCGCGCATCGCCGTCAGCGGTGCGGGGTCGTTTCTTCCGTTCCCGCCGAACCTGCGCCCGAGCATCGACATCACGCCGTACCAACTCGAAGCAGGCGAGGAGCGAATCATCGCCGAGCGCGTGTACGCCGTGCTCGCTGGCGCACCGGCGACGCGATCGGCACCACCGTCAGCGGCGTTCGATCTCGCCGGCCGCTGGGAAGTCGACGTGGACTTCGCCGCCCGGCGATCGCCGCACGTCTTCGTGCTCGCACAAGATGGTTCAACGCTGAGCGGCACCCTCCACGCGAGCTTCGCGCCGCGCCCGATCGCCGGCACCCTCCACGGCCGAGACGTCGTCCTCCGCGCGTCGTACACGTCCAATGGTGTCAGGCTGAATTTCACCTACACGGGTACCGCAACCGACGCGCGCACGATGAGCGGTGACGTAAGCCTGGGCGAATACGGCACGGCGAGATGGACCGCCCGCCGCGCCTACCAGCCCGGATAGCGGTCAGACAACCGTTCTGCCAACCCATCGTCTCCGGCGCCGGTCACGATCGCCGCGAGGTCACGCGAGAGGGTTTCGATCACGTCGCGCAGTTCCACCTGCTCGGTCCACTCTGTGGGGAGGGAACGCACGCCACCAATCGCGCCGACGATGTTTCCCGTGATGGCCCCGGTGGAGTCCGAATCGCCGCTGTGGTTGACCGCCACGATGATGGCCTCGCCCGCGTCGTCGGCAGCCAGCGCGCAGAGCACTGCAATGGCGAGGGCCTGCTCCGCGACCCACCCCGCGCCAAGTTCCGGGAGACGCCTGCGCCAGTCCGGCGCGCGACTCAGTTCGACCGCCCGCCGGAGGGCATCGCGAACCTCGCCGGCCTCGGCGCGATTCTGCAACGTCGCCAGCGCGTGGCCGACGGCATCAGACAGCGACTCGCCTCGCACGATGTGCGCGATGATCACCGCCAGCGCACCGGACGAGAACCACGCCGACGGATGTCCGTGCGTGGTCTGCGCGGTCTCGACCGCCCAGTCGAACGCGGTTGACGGGTCGTCGAACCTGAACAGCCCGAACGGCGCATCCCGCATGACGGTGCCGCACCCCTTGCTGTTGTTGACGGCTCTGCCGCCGAACTCGCGCGACTCCCGCGCCGCGCGAAGCGCGGACAGACACGTGGCTCCTGGCGCCCGACCCGCCCACAGCCGCTTGTCACGGATCAACCAGCCATCGATCTCGTCGGCGGTCCGTTCGTTCGCAGCGAACGCTTCGAACCGCTCGTCCTGAGTAACCAGCCATCGCATGTACGCGTGGTGGACGATGCTCGGAGGGTAGCAGCTGCTCGGAGGGTAGCAGCTGCCCTCGAGTGTGCTGCGCACGTGGGCACGAATCAGCCCCTCGACAGTGAAGAGCGTCATCTGCGTGTCGTCAGTGACGAGTCCAATCCCGTCGTACGCCTTGTCGAACCGTGTGATGCCCTCTGCGCCATAGCGCGCCACGATTGTCTCGCGAGAGTCGAACTCCACCGGCGCACCCAGCGCGTCACCGCAGGCGCCACCGAGGAGGCAGCCGTGGATCTTGTCGTAGAGGGTCAGTTCAGTCATCGGTCGTCGTGCCTGCGCGCGGATCTGTCGAATCTCGGCTCGCGTCTCGCTCGTCGATCACCTGTAGGATGCACATCATGGCCGACACGAAGCGCACACATCATGAGCCAGTTCCCGTTCCTGAACGCGAGGTGCCGGTGAACGCACCTCCGGTACGGCCGTCACCGACATCTGTCGATCCGATGCCCATCGGCATCGACGCCGGGCGCAACGGAAACTGGCTGGCCGAGCTCCGCCGCCGAATCCGCGACGGCGAAGACATCTAGGGACCCGACTGATCCTTCCAGGGTTCCGCAGCGTCGCCCAGAGCTCTGTTGATCACCGTCGTCTCGTCAACCGGCCATCCCATCGTCCAGTACTTGAATTCGTCCACGACCCAGTAGAGGTGACGGATCCGGTAGTAGAAGTCGGCGTGGCCGAATCGACGAACGAGGGTCACGAACCGATCGAAGTCGGCGTTGCCGGCCTCGTCGGGCACCCACTTGCGAACCGTGTACTCGTGCGGAGCCGTGTCGCGATAGGTGACAGCCTCCTGCCACCGACGATGCCGGATGAAGCCCCGGGCCCACGCCCACTCGTCGCCGGACGGTGTTTCGAGCAACTCGGGCAGATCGAGTTTGCCGTCCTTCAGATAGTCGCCGTGAATGCCGTAACGGTGAGCCATGAGGTGCCAGGAAGGGAAGACGAACGGCTTCCCGGTGACCTGACACCTCCACACCCGCGGCAATTGGCACAGCGCTACCGTGATGTCGACGGGGCGACGAGGACAGGTGGGAACGACGCGGCGCCGAAGGCACCTGGCGAGCGGAGGCGTTGTACCTGATCGCGATCGGCGTTGAGCGGGATCGAGAGGCCACCTGTATCAGCGAGGATCGCGAACATCCTGTCGCTCATCTCGGCGGCGCGTGCGGCGTGCTCGGGTGTGTCGATGAGGTTCTCCATCTCCAACGGGTCGTGTTGGAGGTCGAACAGTTCGTCGACGTCCCAGATGCCGTGATAGCGGATGAACTTGTATTTGTCGCCGCGCAGCGCGAATACCGTGGGCGTCTGCGAGAAGTTGCGCTCCCAGTAGTACTCGTAGAGCAGTTCGCTGCGCCACGGCACTGACTCACCCCGCGCGATCGGCAGCAGGCTGGCGCCCACCATGTCTGCGGGCTGACGCAGGCCCGCCGCGGCGAGAATCGTCGGTGCGATGTCGAGATTGGCGGCCATCGCCTCAATCGTGCGTCCGCCGCCGAACAGCGCCGGACACTGCATGACCATCGGCACGCGCATCGACTCCTCGTATGCCGTGCGCTTGTCGATGAGGCCGTGCTCGCCGAACGCGAAGCCGTTGTCGCCCATGTAGATGACGAGCGTCGATTCGGCCAGGCCTTCGGATTCGAGGAGATCGAGCACGCGGCCGAGGCTGTCGTCCACGCCGAAACGTGCGCGACGCGAACCGTCCGGCGTGGCGTTCGGCGGGGATGAAGTTGGCGTGAACGCCCTTGTGCGAGAGGTACAGGAAGAACGGCCGATCCTTGTCGCGCGCGCGCAGCCAGTCGATCGCGTAGTCGGTCAGCTCGTCGCTGATGTAGCCCTTCTGCGGCACGCGCGTGCCGTCCACGTTCAGGCCGTCATTCGACGGCATGTACGATCCCTGGCCCCGGAAACTCACCCAGCGATCGAAGCCGGGTTGCGGGTCGTCGCCCTCGCCACCCATGTGCCACTTGCCGATGAACGCCGTCTGGTAACCGGCACGTTGCAGATACTGCGGAAAGAAGGTCGTGCCTGGCGGCACCGGGTTGTTGTTGTCGACGACGCGGTGCTGGTGCGCGTAGCGTCCGGTGAGGAGGGTCGCCCGGCTCGGCGAGCAGAGCGCGGTCGTCACGAACGCGTTCTTCATGTGGACGCCGTTGCGCGCCACGCGATCCATGTTGGGCGTCTCGACGATCGGATGGCCCATGAAGCTCATCGCGTCGTAGCGGTGATCGTCGGCCAGGACGAACACCACGTTGCGGGGCTGCGCGCCGGCGATGCGCTCGAGCGTCTCGATGCCCGCCGGCTTCGCGGTCTCGGACGATGAGGCGTCGTCGCGTGGCGTTCCGGTACATGCCACGTTCGATGCCGCGGCGATGACGGCCACGGCTGCGACCGTGATCAGCCGCATCAATGCGAGCCTGCGCATCCTTCATTCTCCTGTCGCGTCGGGTGTGTTCCGCCGCGGTATCCGTTCAGTCCGACGTACGATACGCCGCTTCGTCACCGCGTCGCCAGGGGTTGAAACCCCTGGCCTCCATCCCGGGTCCCAACGCTGTGATGATGGGCTGCCCCGTTCGTCTGTGGTACTAACAGACGCATGGAATGGCGTGGGCGTGCTGCAGTG